>JAUHXN010000282.1 GCA_030426865.1 bacterium
AATAGGACTGATGTAAAAGTATTTTATAATAATAACAGTGTTCCAGTTAGGATTACACCACAGATAATTAATGATAATGATAATGAGTTTAAGATTATATCAATAAATGATGATACTGGATTAGTTGGAACTTCAATTAATGTAGAACCAAAAGATTCTGTAAAAGTAGAGTTAAGTTTTACACCAGTAGTTGAAGGTAATAAAACAGCAGATTTATCATTTAATTCAGAGACAGATGGATGTAGTGATGTTGTAACCAAATTAATTGGTACTGGGGCTAATACAGACCTATCTTATGCAATAGTAGATTTTGGTAGAAAGAGAATAAAAACAGTCTCTAAATTGAATTTAGAAATTGTTAATAGTGGTGATTTAGATGTTACTTTGACTAGCTTAAGTATTCCAAATACAGGTGCATTCACGATTGAGATAAATGACGGTTTAACTATACCAAAAAATGGATCAAAAACATTCCCAATTACTTTTAACCCTCAAACAGATGGGAATTATTCTGAACCTATAAATATTGTAATTAATCCAAATGACAGCCCTATAACTCTTAATAATGTTGTAGGTATTGGTGAAAACCCAACTGCTATTGGTTCTATTGACTGTGGAACTGGAAATATTCAGAATACAACTACAAATGTTAATTTAATACTAACTAACACTTCAACTGTTGCAACATCTGATGTTGTAAGTGTAACTATCTCCCCTACCTCAAATTATACATTTGTTGGTGGTGTAAAAACTCAACCAGTTGTTTCAGACATTGCTATTAATAGTAGTATTTCTATACCTTTAGAATTTACACCTCTAACTGCTGGAGTTAACGAATTAGTTTATTCGATTGTATCGAATACTGCTGTTGGAAATAATATAGATGATATAGTGAATGACCCAATCACAATAGATGATACATTAGAATGTAGCGCTATTCAAAGTAGCGGAGCAACACCTGTTGATTTTATTGGAGTCCTAGTTTGTGATGAACATAGAATTGATTTATCAATCCCAAATAACGATCCAAATAGTTCGGTAACAATTGATAGAGTTGAACTTACTCCAAGTGGAACGGATTTCTTTTTAAGAGATTTACCTACTGGAAGTTTTGATATTAGTGCTGGAAGTAACTATCCTTTCAAGGTTGCATTTCAACCAGACACTGAAGGATTACAAACTGCAAAAGTAACTGTTTATTATGCTACAGGTACTACTAAAGAATATAATTTATCGGGTACTGGTAAACGAATTAGATACTTTACTAACACGAGTGAATTAGATGTAATACCAGGAAGTGAGATAAACCTAACTGTTATGGCAGATATACCTACTTTAAGTTATGATATATCAGAGTTGGATGTAATATTACAACATGAACCGGAAATTACAGCATTTAATATGAATAACAATGGTTTTATTGTTGTACCTATAAGTAATAATATTAATTGGACTTGGACTAATAATTCCAATTTGAATTCTCAACAATATATAAGTTTTGATGGTTTACCTAACACAGCAAATGATTGGTTGAATAGTGGCGCTATACATGAACTATTTAGTATAAAATACAAAATGTTCTTAGGTCCAAATGAAAACGATAATATCAGAGTTGCTGATTTTCCTAATTGTTTAAATCAATCATTTAGTCAGGTCCAAAAAGTTAATATCAGTGGTGTATGTGCATTAGATAAGAGACTAATAGAAATTGGAGTAGTCCCAGATAAAAGTATTTCACAATTCGATGCAAATCTAAATATCATAAAAACTAACTTTACTGTAATGTATGATAATTTAGATGTAAATATTGAAGTTCTTGATATAAATGGTAACGTCATTACTACTCAATTGTCTAGCAATCTGAAACAAGGACAATATGAAAGTGCAATAGATGCTAATTCTATTTCATCTGGATTATACTTTGTAAGAATTAATTCAGGCGCTTATAGTACTGTTAATAAAGTGATGATTATCAAGTAAAATAAATATTATTAAAATTCTCAAGTCCCAAATTGTGAAAACTTTTTGGGACTTTTTTTATTAATGTAGGCTCTCCGTTTTTGCTATCCCAATGGAATTTGGTAAATTTGGAGATATAATAATTGAAATTAAAATAATAACTAATATTCAGAGTAAATTGTATGAATGTACATGAGTATCAGGCTAAAGAGCTTTTAAAACAATACGGTGTACCTGTATTGGAAAATAAGGTTATATTCAAGCCAGAAGACGCTGAACAAGCAGCAAAGGAATTTGTTGAAAAGGGAAGCAAAGTAGTAGTATTAAAATCGCAAGTGCATGCAGGCGGAAGAGGAAAAGGAAAAGTTCATAATATAAACACTAATGAAATTCTTCAAATAGATGGAAAAGATGTTCATGGTGTCAATGTTTTATTTGGTGATAATTTACCTGCTAAAGCTAAAGCATTTGCTGAAGCTACATTAGGAAATAAATTAGTAACTATTCAAACAGGTGAAGCAGGTTCTATTGTAAATAGAATGATGCTAGAAGATGGAGCTTCTATAGATAAAGAATTCTATATTAGTATTTTATTAGATAGAGCAACTAGTAAAAACATCATAATGGCCTCTACTGAAGGCGGTATGGAAATAGAAGAAGTTGCTGAGCATTCTCCTGAAAAAATATTAAAAGAAACAATAGATCCTACTATTGGGTTCCAAGGTTATCAAGCAAGAAGATTAGCATTTGGTCTTGGTCTAAGCGGTACTGCTTTCAAAAACTTTATTAAATTTATATCTAATTTGATTAAAGCTTATGATGCGTTGGATTGCTCAATGTTAGAGATTAATCCATTAGTGGTTACTACTGATGAGCAAATCATAGCTTTGGATGCCAAGGTAGATTTCGATGATAATGCGCTTTATAGACATCCTAATTATACTGAATTGCGTGATGTATCTGAGGAAGCACCTCTAGAGGTTGAAGCTTCTAAATATGACCTTAATTACATCAAATTAGATGGTAACGTTGGCTGTATGGTAAACGGTGCTGGTCTTGCGATGGCTACAATGGATATGATCAAGCTTTCTGGTGGCGAGCCTGCCAACTTCCTAGATGTGGGTGGTGGAGCAAATGTAGAAAGAATTGCTAATGCATTCCGTATCATGATGAGTGATAAGAATGTAGAAGCTGTGCTTATTAATATCTTTGGTGGAATCGTACGTTGCGATAGAGTAGCGAATGGTATTATCAAAGCTCTAGAAACTGTAGAGGTTAACTTACCTCTTATTGTTAGACTAGATGGTACTAATGCAGAATTAGCAGCTGAAATTCTTGATAAATCTGATTTAGAATTTAAAGTGGCTAAGAGTTTCAATGAAGCCGCTGAAAAAGTTTCAGAAGTAGTAAAGAGTTTAAAAGTATAGAATATTAAATACAATTATTGTATTGCTAAGCCACTCCCACAAGGAGTGGTTTTTTATTTTATGGTCTTCCCTATTCGTCCCCACGCCAAGCAATTACGCCCCCTAGCTAATCAACTGCAAATACAAATTTCTTATGTGTCTCTTTGAATTGCTCTCTTTTATAAAATTGATGAGTACTTTTTCTAACCTTATTTGATGTTACTTCTAATTGGATTATATTTTTAGTTTTAGCAACATCCTTTAGCTTGTCTAAAAGTAATTTCCCTATTCCCTTATTCCTATGTTCAGTGTCAGTAAACATCTCTTGTATCTCCCCTACTTTATCTCCACCATGATGAAGAAGTAGTTGGCTATGACAACTCAGATATCCTATCACTTCCGAATTATATTCGGCGACTAGATATATATTATCTACGTTAAATAAGTTCAAATAGTATGCCTTTTCAAACTTCTCTAACTCCAGTTCGCAGTCTTCGAGTTCACAAACAAAATTATAGATTACTCGAATATC
>JAUHXN010000016.1 GCA_030426865.1 bacterium
TATGAGGGAAAGTTTAATTCTTTGATAATCGACCTGAGAGATAATCCTGGTGGAGTTATGCAAGCTTCTTTGAGAATTCTTGAACTGTTTGTACCTGAAAATACATTACTTCTTACAACACGAGGCAAGTTAAAAGAAAACTCTCAAGAATATTACTCAAGAACTTCTCCTTTATATCCAGATATTAAAGTTGCTGTTATAATAAATGAAAATAGTGCATCTGCGAGCGAAATTGTTGCCGGGGCCTTCCAAGATACTGATAGGGGAGTAGTAGTTGGAAGAAAATCATTTGGAAAAGGACTTGTTCAACAAACATTACCTTTAGATGAGAATTCTAAGTTAAGAATGACAATAGCTAAATATTACACACCATCAGGACGATGTATTCAGAAATTAGATTATAATATTGAAAAGAATAAATACGATTTATCAACTTCTACTTTATTCAAAACAAAGAATGGAAGAACTGTTAATAAAGAAGATGGTATTAGTCCCGATAAAAATGTGAATAAGAAAGATTACCCAGAAATCATTAATAATTTGATAAAGAGTGATATCATCTTTAATTTTGCAGTTATGCATACTGCTAAGTTTGAAAAAAACATTGATGACTACAAGTTAAATGCAGATGAGTTCAGTACTTTTTTAAATTTTCTTGAAGAAGAAAAGAGATATTATAAATTTGATGAGTTAAAAACCATTCAGGAATTATCAAAAAGAAAATATAAAAAAATAATATCGTCTGAGTCTCAAGATAACTTAACAGTTCTGGAAAGCTCTTTAAAATCAGATATAAGAAATAGTATTCTAGACAATAAAGATCAAATAATTGATTTGATAAATGAAATGTCTACTTATATATTAAAAGGAAGAGAATATTCTTTCTTTGAAAGTATCGAGACGGACGAATACATAAATGAAGCATTGGAATCATTATCAGACAAATATGATAAGATATTAAAAGCTAATGTGTTAAATGACGATAAAAACTAAAATAGTTTATTACAATAGAAAACAATTTAATTACTTAATTGAAGTAGTATGAGAATAACCAAACAATATACGAATCGAGAATCACAATCGCTTGACAAGTACCTTCAAGAGATTGGGAAAGTCGATTTGATCACAGCTGAAGAAGAAATCGAATTAGCACAACTTATTAAAAAAGGTGGTATACCTGGTATGCGTGCTTTAGAAAAAATGGTAAAAGCTAATCTTCGTTTCGTTGTATCAGTAGCTAAACAATACCAAAATCAGGGTTTATCATTAGGTGACTTAATAAATGAAGGCAACCTAGGTCTAATAAAAGCAGCGAAGCGTTTTGATGAAACACGTGGATTCAAATTTATTTCTTATGCTGTTTGGTGGATTAGACAATCGATACTTCAGGCATTAGCTGAACAATCAAGAATAGTTAGACTCCCTCTTAATAGAGTAGGTGCCTTAAATAAAATTGGAAAAAAATTCTCTGAATTAGAACAGGAATTTGAGAGAGAACCAACGGCTACTGAATTAGCAGATGAACTAGAAATGAGTATTTCTGAAATTACGGAAACTATCAAGATTTCTGGAAGACATTTATCCGTTGATGCTCCATTTGTACAAGGTGAAGACAATAGTCTATTAGATGTATTGCCAAATGAACAACAGCCACCACCAGATACTGATTTAATGCAAGAATCTTTAAGAACTGAGGTTAAGCAAGTGCTGACTACTCTTTCTGAAAGAGAAGCTGAAGTTATTAAACTTTACTTTGGTATAGATGGTAACAGTCTTACATTAGAAGAGATTGGAGAAAAGTTTAATTTGACAAGAGAACGGGTTAGACAAATAAAAGAAAAAGCAATTCGTAGACTTAGACATCAGTCAAGGTCTAAATCTCTAAGGGCCTTCTTAGGTCAATAGAAAAAATTAAGGAAAGGTATGCAGCATATAGATATTCCGGTACTTACAAAACCGAAGTTAGAAGATAAAGTTAAAATTCCTCAGTTTAAAAGTAATAATAGAAATAATCCTGAGTTAAAAACAACGCGAGGCAAAAGACCAGAATGGTTAAAAGTCCAAGCTCCTGGCGGTGATAGTTTTGCTAATATAAAGAAAATGATGAGATCTAAATCTCTTCATACTGTTTGTGAAGAAGCAAGATGTCCAAACATTGGCGAATGTTGGGGTAGTGGAACAGCAACTTTTATGATTCTTGGTGATACTTGTACTCGTGCATGTAGTTTTTGTGCAATTAAAACAGGTAGGCCTGGTACTTTAAATTGGCAAGAACCCAATGACGTTGCAAGATCAGTAAAAGAAATGCAATTAAAACATGCAGTGGTAACTTCTGTTAATAGAGATGAACTAAAAGATCAAGGCTCTACCCTTTGGGCTAAAACAATAGAAAGAATAAAAGAAGAAAACCCAACAACTACAGTTGAAGTATTGATTCCAGATTTTAAAGGTGATATGGAATGTCTTAAGAGAGTTACAGATGCGAAACCAGATGTTTTAAATCATAATATAGAGACGGTACCACGTTTATATAGAATTGTAAGACCTCAAGCAAGGTATCAAAGATCTTTGGACTTATTAGAAGAAGCTAAACGACTAGGAATGCGTACTAAAACTGGTATTATGGTAGGTATCGGTGAAACCGATGAAGAAGTTTATGAGTTGATGAAAGATTTAGTCAAAATCAAAGTTAATGTATTTACAATAGGCCAATATTTACAGCCCTCTGTTAAGCATTCACCTGTTGATAGATTTGTTCATCCAGATACATTTAAAAAATATAAAGAAGTAGGCGAGGAGATGGGAATAGAATATGTAGAATCTGGCCCATTAGTTCGTTCTTCTTATCACGCCGAAAGACATGTCTGATGAGAAAAATTTTGAGTTAAAATTATTAGGTACTGGGACTTCTACGGGAGTCCCTACTATTTCTTGTACTTGTGCTACCTGTGTTTCCACAGATCCTAAAGATAAACGACTTCGTTGTTCTGCACTAATAACATATAAAAATAAAAACATAATCATAGATACTGGTCCTGACTTTAGACAACAATATTTAAAATATGGGATAAATGGCTTAGATGCAGTTGTTTATACACATCATCATTTTGACCATATTGGTGGTTTCGATGATATTAGAGGTATAAATTTCACATCGAAAAAAGCTCTCCCAATATATCTGAATACTGAAACTTTAGAAAACCTATCTAGGATATTCTCTTATGCATTTCGTGATTACAATGAAACAGGTAATGGGATACCAATGGTTGATGTTAATATAATAACGGAAGGTGAAATCGAGATAAGTGGAATAAAGATAACTATTTTACCTTTATTACATGGGTCTTTAAAAGTGCTTGGTTTCAGAATTGGAAATATCGCTTATTGTACAGATACTAATCATATTCCTGAAAACACACTAAAATTAATGAAAGGTTTAGATGTTTTAATACTAGATGGTTTAAGACCCAAAGTGCATAAAACTCATTTTAATTTAGATCAGGCAATCGAACAAGCAAGAATAATAGATTCTAAACAAACTTACCTAACGCATATAGCTCATCAAGTTATGCACTCGGAAATAGAACAAAAGTTACCAAATGGTATAAACTTAGCTTATGATGGATTAACTATTAAGGGTAGAATATAATGATTAAAATAAGTGTTGATTATTTAGGTGACCTCTATTGCAACGTGGTTCATACGCCATCGGGTACTACATTTAAAACAAATGCACCTATCGATAATAAAGGAAAAGGAGATTATATTTCCCCAACAGATTTAGTTGCAGCATCTATAGCTTCATGTGTATCTACAATTATGGGTATTAAGGCACAGGAAAAAGGAATTGATATAAAAGGAATGAATATAACGGCTTCAAAAATAATGACTGAAGTACCGTTTAGAAGAATAGAAAAACTTATTTTAGATATTACTTTTCCACATAAACTTAATGAAGAAGATTTTAAACTATTGTCTAATGTTGTTAAGACTTGTCCTGTAACACGAAGTTTAACATCAGAAATAAATCTTGAATATAATTTCAATTTTGCTGAATAAGATTATCTAATCTGTTTTAGTTTTTTTATATTTGTTACATATTATAAAACCAATGTTAATATTTGGAATAGAATTATGAAAACCAAAGAAGTATTAAGCTCAAATCAAACTATTGAAAAAACAATCGAAATTGCTGAAAAGCTAAGAGCTGAATTTATAGAGGCAACTATAGAATTTGTACCAAATTGGTATGAAAGCATAGTAAATAAATTTATACTTACGTTTCCTCCTGCTGCTGACAAACTAACTGCAGAGCATAAAAAGAGTATTAGAAATGAGTTGAGAGTACTACAAGATTCAATCCATATTGAGCTTACTAACATTCTAACTAGAGATCAGTATTGGTGGCATTCTGGTGAAATAACAGATGTACCTCGTGAATTTTATAAAGATATAGATAATATTTTAGACTTCGATTTAAGAGTCATATTTGGTAAAGTTGGATTCATATTAGAAGACTATGGCTTTATAAAGAAAAATCACTTTGATGGAGATAAGGGATTTGTAGCTCATAAAGATGATAGTAATAGATATTATTTCGAATATGTTTACCCTATATATTGGTCTGACATGATGAAAAGAAGAATGGATAATTATTGGGAAAACTATAAATACTACTTGACAATCAAATAGTAATTCAATTAAATAAAATAAATTACAATAATGAAGAAAGTTCCACTGCATGTCCAGATATTATTAGCTTTAATACTAGGAGCAGCATTTGGAGCTTTTTTTAGTGTTGACAAAAATAAACTAGAAATAACTTACAAGAAGAATTCTGACCAAGTAGAAGAGACTATAAAAGATTGGTCATCTTCTTATATCGCAATAGGTGATAGTACCGTTTCTGCATTTAGTTCTAAAGATCAAATTGCAATAATAAATAAATTTAAACACTATTATAATTCATCTGAAAAGTCAATTAAACTAGTATTTGAAAAAGAAAATAGGAAATTAGTTTATTCGAATGTAATTGCAGTTAGAAAAGAACATACTTTAGCAACTTATATTAAACCCGTTGGGGATTTATTTATAAGACTATTGAGCTTCCTTGCTATACCACTAGTTATATCTACACTAATTGTAGGTGCGGCTAGTTTATCGGATTTTAAAAAACTAGGTAGAATAGGCTTAAAAACATTCTCTCTCTATATAGCTACTACCACTATAGCCATTACTATTGGGTTAGGATTAGCAAATTTAATTTCCCCTGGTACTAGAATTGATCCATCATCAAAAGAAAGGTTAATGTCTTCGTTTCAAGAAGAATCAGCAGAAAAGGCAGTTGAGACCCTTGATATAAGTATAGTTGATTTCTTTGTCGAGATAGTACCTAAAAATCCATTTGATGCTATTAGCAATGGTAATATGTTACAAATCGTATTTCTAGCAGTGATATTTGGTATCACATTGACACTAATAGATAAAAAGAAAAGAGATACAGTATTGGAATTTTTCGATGGTGTAAGTGATACCATGATTAAAATGGTTGATTTATTTATGCTCATTGCGCCTTATGGTGTTTTCGCATTAATTGCTGCTACTATAGCTGATTTTGGTTTTGAAATCCTTACTACTTTAATATGGTACATTGCAGCAGTTATACTAGGTCTGCTTATACAAACTTATATTGTTTACGGTTCAATGCTAAAATTTTTAGGTAGAAGTTCATTAAAAGACTTTTTTACTAATATAAGAAATGCTCAAGCCATTGGTTTTTCTACAAGTTCTAGCGCTGCTACTTTACCGATTACACTTGACTGTGTTGAAAATAAAATGAAGACTAATAAGGATATTGCTGGATTCGTATTACCCTTAGGAGCTACAATAAATATGGATGGTACAGCTCTTTATCAAGGTGTTGCGGCCGTATTTATTGCACAGGTATATGGTTTCGATTTAACTATTGTAGAACAGTTAACTATTGTTATCACTGCTGTGCTTGCATCTATTGGCACAGCACCGGTACCCGGAGTTGGAATAATAATGTTAGTCATGATTTTAAATGCTATCAATATTCCTGCTCAAGGTATTGCATTAATACTAGGTGTTGATAGAATTCTAGATATGATGAGAACTATAACTAATGTTACTGGTGATGCAGCTGTTGCTGTAACGGTTGCAAATACTGAAGAAAGATCAAATATAGTATCATGAGGTTATTTATATTTATATGTTTAGTTTTATTATTTTCTTGTAGTGAAGATAAAAAGGAAGTAAAAACTATATTTGCGATTGATGAAGTTAAGGATAGTCCTGACCAAATTAGCTATGATTTTAGCGTATATTTTATGGATTCATCAATTGTAAAGGCCTATTTAAAAGCAGATAGAGCTAGAATATACGAAAAACAAAAAGAAACTAAATTAGATAGTCATGTTGTAGTAGATTTCTATTCTAAAGAAAATGGTAAAAAAGTCAGTAATCTTAGATCTGATAGTGTTACGATAGATGATGCAACTAAAAATATGATAGCAATGGGTAACGTTGTTGTTGTATCGGATAGTAATAAAACTACAGTAAGGACTTCTATTTTGGAATGGCATAATGATACTAGAAAACTTACTTCTAATCAATATGTTAAAATAATATCACCTGATCAGGAAATAGAAGGAATAGGATTCGAATCGGATGAGACATTAAAGAATTACACAATTTATAAAGTGAAAGGAGTTAAGTATAAATGAGTAAGTATTTAATTGCTGGGAATTGGAAAATGAATACCAATTTAGATGAAGCAAAAAAAATTACTGATGAGCTTCATGGTTATAAAGATTTTGACAGTGAAGTTGAAATGTTAATATGTCCACCATTTACACATATTGGCTTTTTATCTGAATTAGTTGATCTAAGTAGAGTGTCTTTAGGTGCACAAAATGTTCATTATGAACCCAAAGGTGCATATACAGGTGAGATTTCTAATGAAATGTTGTTGAGTGTTGGTTGTGAATATGTTATAATTGGTCATTCTGAAAGACGTTCATACTTTAATGAAACCAATGAATTAATAAATAAGAAAGTTGTTAATTCATTAAATGCTGGTCTAAGGGTAATACTTTGTATTGGGGAGACCTTAGAAGATAGGGAAAGTGGAAATACTAATAAAGTTTTAGAAGAGCAATTAACAAAAGGTTTATTAGGTGTAGAAGAAACTATAAATTTAAAAATAGCATATGAACCAGTATGGGCCATTGGAACTGGTAAAACTGCTACTTCAGAACAAATCTCTGAAACCCACAAGTTCATTTCCAATTTTCTTAATCTCAGATTTGGAGACAATATAATAAAGATATTGTACGGTGGAAGTATGAATGCTGAAAATGCTAAAGATATACTTTCAATTTCAAATGTTAATGGAGGTTTAATTGGCGGGGCTTCCTTGAAGCCAGAGAGTTTTCTTTCTATTTATAATTCAGCGATTGAACTCTGCTAATGTTGTTCAGCATACCTAATATTATTTCATATTTTAGAATATTGGTAGCTCCATTTTTCTTATTTTTCTTTATATCAGAAAATAGAACATTAATTATTATATCAATAATACTCTTTGTGTTAGGTGCTTTCAGTGATTGGTTAGACGGTTGGTATGCACGGAAATTTAACCAATCCTCAAAGTGGGGTATATTTATAGATCCCTTAGCGGATAAAATACTTAACTCTACTGCATTTTTAGCTTTTGTATTCGAAGGAATTATTCCTTTTTGGATGGTACTAATTATTATTCTTCGTGACTCATTTATGACATTTCTTCGATTATTTGCTGACTCCCATAAATTACCTATTAGAACTAAAAATATTGCTAAAATAAAAACGGTTTTACAATTCATATTAATTATCTATGTTATTTCGGTATATTTTACTAGTTTGTTACTAAATGATGCAACAATACTTGAATTAGTAACAAAAAGTTATATTTATTATTCAATGCTATTTTTGACTTTATTCACCGTCTGGACAGTATTCGACTATATAAAAGACAATAAAAAAGTAGTTCAAATACTTTTTGGGTATGAAAAAAAATAGTTATAAAAATGTAAAAATAGTAACATTTTAGGTAAAAAATTGATAAAAAATGCTAAAACAACGATTTATTAGACGTTATGGCAACTTTTTTTTCCAAAATAGTTTGGATATTATAAATAAATTTTTAAATTGCATTCAACGGTATTATTCTTTAACCTAACATACTAAGGAGTTAACAAGTATGAACAAATCAGAACTAATTGACGCAGTTGCAAAATCAACTGATATGACAAAAGCTGCTGCAGAAAGAGCTATCAATAGCACTATCGCAGAAATCTCTAAAGAGCTTAAAGGCGGCGGTGATGTACGTCTAATCGGTTTCGGAACTTTTTCTGTAGCTCAAAGAGCTGCTCGTAAAGGTGTAAACTTACAAACTGGTAAGCCAATGAAAATAGCTGCTAAAAAAGTTGCTAAATTCAAGCCAGGTAAAGCACTTGCTGAATCTGTAAATGGTAAAAAGAAATAATCTTTTTCTACAGAGCAAATAATAGCCGTTCATTAGAGCGGCTTTTTTTTTATATTTGATTTTTTTAATTAGGTTGATTTTTGAAAGATTTATTCTCCATTGAACAACTCAGCATAAATGAAATAAATGAAATACTTCAAATTGCTTCTGAGTTTAATCTAAACTATGTGTCTGATGAATTTAGTCAAAAAAGATTAGTCCTCGCTTTTTTTGAAAATTCTACTAGAACAAAACTTTCATTTGAAATAGCAGCTAAGAATCTTGGGTTACAAGTCATTGATTTTATGTCTGAATTAAGTAGTATTCGAAAAGGTGAATCACTTGTTGAAACTTTACGTACTCTTGAGTCAATGGGGGTTGATATAGCTGTTGTTAGAAATAGTGAAGAGGGGACAGCTAAAATGTTAGCTAATCAACTAAGTATGTCTATATTAAATGCAGGTGATGGAATAAATGAACACCCGAGTCAGGCATTATTAGACGCACTTACTTTAAAAGAAATATATGGTGAGCTTGAAGATTTTAATATTACTATCTGTGGTGATATACTTCACAGTAGAGTAGCTAGATCAAATATTGAATTATTATCAAAATTCGATGTTAACATATCACTATGCGCTCCTAAAGAATTATTAGGTAATAGTTTTAATTCGTATAATCATTATGATAATATTGATGAAGCAGTTCAAAATTCTGATGTAGTTATGTGCCTCAGAATCCAAAAAGAAAGAATGGAACAAACTGAAGTTCCCAATTTCAGTGATTACTATGAAAAATATGGGTTTAAAAAAACACATTTTGAAATGAATAAAGATATATTATTGATGCACCCTGGACCAGTGAATTATAATGTAGATATAGAAGATGGGCTTCAGAATCATGATAGATGTCTTATTAATAATCAAGTAAAAAATGGCGTTTTAACACGAATGGCAATTTTAAAGAAAATATTGAATGGCATTGGAAAATAAAGTTTGGCGAATTATAGATATTATTAATTGGTCTAAAGATTATCTAGAGAAGCATAATGTTGATTCGCCAAGATTGACAATTGAATTGATGCTAACTCATGTTTTAAATATAGAAAGAATAAAACTCTATACCGATTATGACAAGCCACTTTCTGAGTCGGAATTGTCTGTTATAAAATCAATGATACAACAAAGGATTAAACGATATCCTTTACAATATATACTCGGACAGGTGGAATTTTATGGTAGTAAATTCATAGTAAATCAAGATGTACTTATACCAAGACCAGAAACGGAAGAGTTAGTCGATAAAGTAATTAATGAAAACAACATTAATAATGATTATAAAATTCTCGACATTGGAACTGGTTCCGGATGTATAGCAATAAGTTTGGCTAAGAAATTTGTAAATTCTACAATAACCGCTATTGATAACTCAACTTCAGCATTAAAAGTAGCAAAGCAAAATTCGATTGATTTAGGTATTGAGAATGTTAAGTTTGCGTACGCAGATATTCTTACAACTGAGCCTAAGTTGAAATATGATATAATAGTATCTAATCCACCTTATGTTTCGAATTCTGAGATGAATGAATTAGAACCAGAATTAAGTTTCGAACCAAATTCAGCTTTAACAGATAGTAGTGACGGATTAGAATTTTACAGAAGATTTGTAACTATTTTCAAGAATATATTGTCTATAGATGGAGTCTTCTACTTAGAGTTAAATAGTTCTCTAGCTAGAGAAACAGAAAAATTATTCGCAAGTGAATATAAAATTGAAATAATCAGGGATCTATTTGATAAACCAAGAATACTAAAAGGTAGTTTAAGTTAATATTCTGTTAATTTATTTATTAACTTATCCACCTGAAGGGATTTTCGGTAAATAAAATAGTATTTTTGATAATAAATAAATAAATTGCGTAATGTTTAAAAAGTGCGTTTGCAAATAATTACCATTTGATAATGACTCAAATATTAGTTGAAAAAGAAGAAAATGTTCGATTTCTTCGTCTTGCTGGGAGATTTATTGGAGGTGATGAAACTGATGCACTGCGTAGCAAGCTAATCCAATTATCTGATAATGATTTGATAATTGATTTAAGTAAAGTTACTTATATGAATTCGACTGCATTAGGTATATTAATATCTGCACAGTCCAATTTTATCACTAAAGGTAACCAAATTGTGTTAGTAAATGCTTCTGATTCTGTCAGAGATGTATTGAACTTAACACAATTAAATTTAGTATTTAAAGTACTTAGTACTTATGAAGAAGCAAAAAATATTATTAATAATTAATTTAATTTAGTAGGAGTATTATGAAGAACTTGTTCAATATCATAGTAATTGTTCTTGCACTAGTATTATCATTTGCATTTTATTACGGTGTAATGGGTAATCCGGATGGATTTAATGATCCTTTAACAAAACATGAGCCAATAGCTGGTAATATTATGGCAACAATATATACTGGTGGTCCACTAGTAGCATTATTGATGTCTTTTATCTTAATTGGTATTACATTTAGTATTGAAAGATTCCTTTCTATTACTAAAGCACAGGGTAAAAATGACCCTGAAAAGTTCGTAAAAGAATTATCTGGTTTACTTTCTCAAGGTGACATTGATGGTGCAGTTGCATTATGTGATACACAAAGAGGTAGTATTGGTAATGTAATGAGAGCTGGTATAGAAAGATTTAAAGAAGTTCAGAATGACCCAGAATATTCTGCTCCTGCAAAAATTTCAGAAGTTCAAAGAGCAATTGATGAGCAAATGAATTTGGAGACTCCATTATTAGAGAAAAACCTTGTAATATTATCTACTGTTGCATCAATTTCAACGATGGTTGGTCTATTAGGTACAACTCTTGGTATGATTAGAGCATTCCAGGCTCTTGCAGAAAGTGGAACAGTATCCGCGACTCAGCTATCTATTGGTATCTCAGAAGCACTTTACAATACTGCTGGTGGTTTATTAGGTGCGATTATTGCAATTGTAGCTTATAACTTCTTTACAACAAAAGTTGATAATTTCGTGTATGTAATTGATGAAGGTATCCTTAGTGTAACTGAAATCTTTACAAGTATGGTAAGAAAATAAACCTTTAAAGGGGAATTAATATGCCAAAAGTTAAAAAGAAAAGAGTCGGTTTTGTGATTGATATGACACCTTTGGTGGATATCACATTTCTACTTCTTACATTCTTTATGTTTACAGCTAAGTTCAAATCTGAAGCTGAAGCCGAGCAAAAGTTTTTCATAGAAAGACCATTAGCTTCTGCGGATACATCAAAGCTTCCCGAACA
Source organism: bacterium (assembly GCA_030426865.1). Classification (GTDB taxonomy): domain Bacteria; phylum Bacteroidota; class Ignavibacteria; order Kapaibacteriales; family UBA2268; genus PGYR01. The sequence goes on from JAUHXN010000016.1 coordinate 11,833, forward strand.
AGACTTAGCTATAGTAAAGATAGCATTTCCTGATTCTACTAAGCAAGATACTTCATATTTTTATGAAATGACTAATGAAACTGATTGGGTAGCTGTTAAATCTGGAATAGAAGGATTGACGCCTGAGCAAATGCAAGGCGCACAATTGCAAGTTTCAATAGAGACTTTAGAAGCATTGATAAAACGTACATATGTTGTGAACTCGGAGACTTCTATGGCTATAGATGCTGATAAGAGTATAAGATTCAAATGGGTTTCGGATGCTATGGAAGTGCTAAGTACTAATAAGTTCACGAAATTTAATTACGTAACTAAGAAAAGATAATAGATTTTAGTATTTATACTAAATATTAAGGAGTAATATTATGGCTGGTGGTGGTTCTTTAGGCGGCGGAGGTCGCTCAAAAAGAGGAAAATCGTCCAAAAGAAAAGCTAAGAAAAGAGTTGGTTTTGTATTAGATATGACGCCTTTGGTGGATATCACATTCCTACTTCTTACGTTCTTTATGTTTACAACTACTATGGCAACTCCTCAGGTGATGGAAATGAAAGTTCCACCTGAGATTGACGTTCCGGTAGAAGTAAAAGAATCTCAACTATTAAGTATTCTTATTGATGATGAAGGAAATTTATATTACTTCAGAGCTCAAGAAGAAGCTGAAGAGTTGAAAATGAAAGATTTAAGAAACTTAGCAATTAAAGAGAATTTGAATCAAATTAATGACTTGATTATTGTTTTAAAAGTTTCTGATAATGTAGACTATGGTACTGTAGTAGAGGCTTTAGATGAATTGAATTTAGCTGAAGCTGGTATAGTAGATGAAATGAGAGTTAATCGTAATCAACCAAATTTTGAAAGAAAAAGAAAGTTTACAATTGCTGATTTCACTGATGACGACAGAGAGAAAATAGGTATAACAGTTCCAGAAACTGGAGGTAGTGAATAATGTCTGTAAAAGTAGTTCCAATCCCTCAACGTAACGAATACGGTGCGTTAGAGCTAAAAACATACATTAATAAATCTACTGTTCGTGGATTTATAATTACTGCATCTTTACTTTTATTATTTTTGATTTACCATTTAATTAGTGGGTCAATCGAAAATTCAGCTAATGATGTACCTTTAGCACCTATTTCACAAACAGATTTAATTAATATAGATGCACCTGCTGAAGATTTAGAAGCTGCGCCGCCTCCCCCTGCTCCAGAGCAGATTGTGGCTGGTCCTGCTGCTAGAGCTGGTACACCCACACCAATACCTGACGCTGAGATTGCTCCAGATTTGCAAGATTTTGCGGATATGGATGTGTTAGATAGAGCATCTGCTGCTGGTGGTGATGGAGTAGATATGGGTGATTTTGCTAATAATATTGATTGGGAAGGCGAAGGTGTAAAGGTTGAGACTAGAGAAGCTGAACCCGATCCAGGTGATTTTATTCCTGTTGAGAAACAACCAGGGATGGATATAGCTGAACTTCAAAAATTAGTTGAATATCCTAAATTAGCAAAAGAAGCTGGTGTAGAAGGTAGGGTTATTGTAAAAGCTTTAATAGATGCAGATGGTAAAGTAAGAAAGACGTTAGTTGAATATACTGATAACTCTCTATTGAACCAAGCAGCTATTGACGCAATTAAAAATTACAAAAAATTTACTCCTGCTATACAGAATAATAAACCAGTTATGGTATGGATTTCAATACCGTTAAGGTTTAAACTTAGATAAAAGTTCTACATAAGTGTAACCTTTTTAATGAAAAATGCCTCTATATAACACAGAGGCATTTTTAAATTTATATAAAGAGGTACACGAAATGAAAAAGTTGAATAATTGGTCTTACGGAGCAGTAGAATTAAAAGGTCAGATTAATAGTTCTACATGGAAAGGATTTGTACTTAGCTTAATGTTCTTTATGGTATTTGGTCTTTCAATATCCTCATTACATGAATTAATTAATGAAGATGAAAAAACTGAAGTCAAAGATATCCCTATTACTGTTGTTTCTAATTTTAAGTTAGAATCAATGGAAGAACAAGTTAATAGTGGTGGTGAAGGTGCTAAACAATCAAATTCTTCAACTGAAGAAATTGCTAACAATCAAAAGTTTACTGAACCACTTGATTTACAAGTAACTAACGCATCTATATTTGATGTAAATATAAATACAGATGATTTAGTAAAAAACATAGGAAATGCTCTTGGTGGTGATATAAATGCAGGTGGGAATAATGCAAGTTCCATAGTTAATACTAATAGATCCCAAAGTGGTAATGGTAACGATGGTAATGATATAACAAAAGAATTTGTTTATCAAGAAATGCAAAAATTTCCTAGTATGGATTATGATAAGATTAGAAAATCAGTCAATTATCCTAGTCAAGCAAAGGCACTAAATCTGAGTGGAGTAGTTCATATAGCAGTATTAATTGACAAAACAGGGAAATTGGCAAAAAGTTATATTTATAGTTCGACTAATTCGTTGTTTAATGAAGAAGCATTAAAAGCTGTAAGAAATTATAATGATTTCTCACCAGCGGTACATAATGAAAGAACAGTAGATTGTTGGATAATAATCCCAATTAAATTTCAATTAAGATGATAAATGATGTAATTAACTATAGTATCCGAGTTTTAATAATCCTTTTAGGATTACTATTCGTAAGTGGATATATTATGCCTGAGGACTCTGATCCTACGATGATGAGAGTCTTTGGTGCTGTATTCGTATTATTTGGATTTTATAGATTAGCTTTATATAGAGCAAATAAAAAAAGATACAAATCAAAAAATAATGAAAAATAAAGTAATAGTAATTATACTAACTCTTCTATTTATTAGTTGTGATAATAAATACGAAGCAAAGGATCCAGGAGACGTAGAAACTATTAATTCTGGGAAATTAACTGTTTATTGTGATGAGTTAATAAAACCATTACTTGATTCAGCATTTAATCTTTATTCACAAGAATATGATAAAGTTGAATTAACAATTGAATATGCTAACTCTAGAAATGTTATGTCACAATTGCTCTCAAAAGAATCTAGAGTAGTAGTTAGTGCACGAGATTATTTGTCTGATGAAGATTCACTAATGAATGTTTATGACATTAAAAAACACAAAAGATTTGTAATAGCTTATGATGGTTTAGTATTTTTTACAAATAAAGATTTTCCTGTAGATACACTAAATGCAAACCAGATTGAAAATGCAATTGTAAATGGGGAAGACCTCAGTAAATCAACGAAAGGTCTTGATTTTGAACCTACTTATGTCACATTAGACCAATATTCTTCTATTTATGCTAACTTCAATTCAATGATTGCGAAAGATAATCCACTTAGAAAAAAAGTTGAATTAGTAGAAAATATTGAAGCATTGGAGAAACAAGTTGCCTCCAATAACAGTATTATAGGTATCGGTTTACTTTCACATTTAGTTAATAATAATCAATTCAAATTGATAAGACTTGGTTTTGATAGTGATTCTTTAAAGAAGTACATAACTCCAAAACCAGTTCATCAAGGATATATAGTACAAGATTTATACCCATATAAAGTTCCATACTATGCATATCTACTAGAAGATAGACAAAATTTACCATTTTGGTTTGGAACCTATTTAGCAAAACAAGAAAGTGTTCAAAAATTATTTTTAGAAAAAGGAATTGTTCCTGCATTTGCAAGAATAAAACTTAAATATGAGGATTAAGATGAGTTTCTACAGATTAATAGCAATTTTATTTCTAGCTATTTCATTCAATCTACATTCGCAAACAGTAGATGAGTTAAAGGCATTAGTAAGTAAAGGTAAATACCTTGAGGCTGAGGCTTTAGCAAAAAACATAAATAATAATTCTGAGAATCAGAATTTATTACTAATTAAAGGTGATATCTACTTCGAATTGGAGAATTATGATGAAGCTAAAAAAGCATACGAAAAAGCTTTTGACTTAGATGAAAATGAAATGGCCTATGTGAAATATGGTAAAATATTATCTGTTACTAAAGACTATGTGAAATCAGAAAAGTTGTTAAAAAATGGAATCGATGATTTTGAAGAGAGTATTCCAATTAGATTGGAACTTGCAAGTAACTATATTAGAGCTGGTAAACTAACAGATGCAGAAGTTCAAATAAAACGTGCTCGTGATATTAATGAAGATGATCCGAGAATATATATAACTGAAGGGGATATGTATTTTGATCAAAGAGTTTATGAGCTTTCTAAAAAATCTTATGAAAAGGCATTAGCGTTGGATGAGAATCAAAAGGAAGCACGATCAAAATTAGCAACTTCTTACTATTGGTTAGCTAACAGGGAAGCCGATCAGGATTTATCTAATGAGTTATTTACTATGTCACTTAAAGAATGGGATAGAGTAACTAAACAAGATACTATGGACGCTAGTGCATTTTTTAATAAAGGTAAGATCTTATTTTTTGCTAAGCAATATAAAGACGCAGTACCTGCATTATTTAGATATTATGAATTAAGACCTGAAGGTAATTTAGGTAGATGGTATTTAGGGCAATCACTATATGAACTAGGACTATGCGATTCAGCAGCACCTCAATTGAAATATGTCTCTGAAAATATAGATTCTGTAAAGTTCAAAGCAAATTTACTAATGGCACGTTGTTATTATGACAACAAGGATTACCCTAGCTCAAAAGCAGCTTATGAGGCTATTTTAGCAATGGATAAAGATAACCCTGAAATAGAAGAAGCTGATATTAGAAGATATGGTACGGCAGAATTATTTACAGGAGATACTGCAGCAGCACTAACTATTTATAAAGATTTGGTAAATAAAAATCCTGACGCTTCTTGTAACCTAATGAATATGGTAGGTCGACTAATGTTCTCAGCAAAAAAATATGATGAGGCATTGTTCTTTTTCGATAAAAGATTGAATACAACAGTATGTAACGACAGTACTGATTCAAAGATTATCTATTATAAGGGTCTTTCTTACCTATTTATGAACCAAAGAGATACTGCGATTGTTTACTTAGAAAAATCTGCAATTATGGATAGTACAGATGCGGGATCTTATGTTTACTTAGGTGATGCTTATGCTGGTAAAGAAGAAGATAAGATAGCAGTTGAAAATTTTGAAAAAGCAATAGAAATATCATTAGCTTATCCAGAGACGAATAAAAATAATATTAGATCAGCTTATGGAAAACTTTCTGGTCTTTATTATAAAGCCAAAGAATGGAAAAAATTAGCAAATGTAGCAAAAAGTTGGGCAGAAGAACAGCCTGAAATCGAATACGGATATTTATATACTGCAATAGCTTACCAAGGAATGGGAGATGTAAAAAATGCTTGTATTTGGTATTCTAAAGTATTAAAAGTTAATCCGAATAATAAGGCAGCTGCACAAAATAAATCGGCTTTAGGTTGCGATTAAATTAAAAAATAACAGAATATACTTGATAATACTAAAATCAGTTAGTATATTTGTAGCTTGTATTTAAACGTTTATTTGAAATGTTATTATTAAATGCCCAAGGTTTATCTAACGGTAAACATTTTATTGAAGTTAGTGGTTACGCTGATGGAGATTTTAAATCTGACATTATTGACTCAGAAGTCTTTGTAAAAGGATCTTTGAGGGTTCATAATGATAGGATAATATTAAAAGGAAAAGCTTGGACTAAAGCTAAATTAATCTGTGATTTATCATTAGAAGATTATAGAGAAGATATAGAAGCTGAGATTGAAGTTAATATTATCAAGGGTATGAAAGAAGAATTTCGATCAGAGAACGATGAAAATACAATTTATATAGGTGAGGAAGAAAAAACAGCCAATATAACTGAAATAATAGTACAAGAACTGCTGGTAAAAATACCAATGAAGAAAGTAGCCCCAAAATATAGGGGAAAGGATATAGAAGAAATATATCCTGAAATAATAGAAGATAAAAAGGAAGGGCTTAGCCCATTTGATATTTTAAAAAATTTGAAGAACAATTAAATTTAAAGGTTAATACAATGGCACATCCGAAGCGAAAGATATCGAAATCTAGAAGAGACAAAAGAAGAACTCACTATAAAATAGATGAGCCTACTCTTTCAACTTGTGCTCAAACTGGTGAAGTAAAAAGATCACACAGAGCAACACTAGTTGTTGAAGACGGAAAAAAAGTTTACTATTACAATGGCAGAAAATTCGATTAATTTTCTGAGGTAGTATTATGTCAGGAGCAAAACAAAATTATAATATCGCTATAGATATAATGGGAAGTGATTTTGCTCCTGAAAGTGAAATAAAAGGTGCTTTAGAGTTTCTTAATGAACATAAAGACAAAAATATAAAACTATTTTTTGTTGGTGAAAAAGAACTCATAAAGTCTGAAATCAAAAAGAACCCATCCATTGAAAATTTTGATTTTGAAATTGTAAATGCTACTCAAGTAATTACAATGAACGATGACGCCACAGCAGGTGTCAAATCTAAAAAAGATTCCTCAATTTCAATTGGGCTTGATTTACTTAAGGAAAATAAAGTTAATGCTTTTATTTCTGCAGGTAATACAGGCGCAATGCTTTCTACTTCTACACTCAAACTAGGAAGAATAAAAGGGGTTAGTAGACCAACAATTGGTTCTTTTTTCCCCACCTTAAAAGATAGCCCCACACTATTATTAGATGTTGGTGCTAACTCAGAAGTAAAACCACAATTTCTTTATGAATTTGCCGTTATGGGGAAAATTTATTTATCTGAAATGTATGGAATCAAAGAGCCAAGTATTGGATTACTCAATATTGGTGAAGAAGAAAAGAAAGGTACAGAAACTATTCAAGAAGCATATAAATTACTCAAAGAATCAGATTTGAACTTCATTGGAAATATTGAAGGTAGAGATATTTTCCCAGGTGTTGCAGATATTGTAGTTTGTGATGGATTTGTAGGTAATATCATATTAAAGTTTGCAGAAAGCTTTATGGGATTTTTTAAAGAAACTTTAAAAAAATATGCTAATCAAAGCCCAATCAAGAAATTAAAAGTAGGTTTAATGGCACCTACAATCAAAGATGTATTTCGTGGATTTGATTATCAAGACCATGGTGGAGTACCCTTATTAGGTGTAAATGGGGTAGTAATTATTGGCCATGGTAAGTCCTCTCCTAAAGCAATCAAGAATATGCTAAATACAGCGTTGATAACTTATACTAAAGAAATTAACAAGAAAATTGAAATTTCTTTACAATCTTCTTAATTTCCAAAATAGATTTTATAAATTTGAGAAATAAACATGCCAGCAACTATAACTGCAATTGCTCATTATTATCCTGAAGACAAACTCACTAATAAGCACTTTGAGTCTTATTTGGATACAAGTGACGAGTGGATAAAAACACGTACTGGTATAAACGAAAGAAGAATAATGAAAAACGGTGCTACTTCTGATATGATAGTACCCGCAGCGTTGAAATGTATTGAAAATGCTGGAATTGATAAACAAGAAATAGATTGTATTATCGTTGCAACTGTTACTCCTGACCATATGTATCCTTCTACCGCTGCAGTCGTACAACACAAACTAGGTATTGAGAATGTTTGGGGGTTTGATATTTCAGCTGCATGTTCAGGGTTTTTATTTGCATTAAAAACTGCTGCTAGTTTAGTTGAGTCAGGTGGGGCAAAAAAGGTATTGCTTTGTGGCGCAGATAAAATGTCTTCAATACTTAATATGAATGATAGAAATACGGCAATACTTTTTGGTGATGCAGCAGGAGTATGTCTTATTGAAAAATCAAATGATGAAAGTACTGGGATATTAGATTCTATACTTCATATTGATGGTGTTGGTGGACAATATCTAAATCAAAAAGCTGGTGGTAGTGCATACCCAGCCACTAAAGAAACTGTTGAGAATATGGAACATACTGTTTATCAAGATGGCAAAACTGTATTTAAGTATGCTGTCAAAGGAATGGCAGATGTATCAAAAGAAATAATGGAAAAAAATAACCTTTCAAGTGATGACGTTGCTTATTTAGTTCCTCACCAAGCGAATCTTAGAATTATCAGTGCTACAGCTGATAGAATGGGAGTTGGAATGGATAAAGTAATGGTAAATATAGAAAAATATGGAAATACAACTGCTGCTACAATTCCTTTGTGTATCTCTGAGTGGCTTGAAGCTGGTAAAATAAAAAAAGGTGATAATCTAATATTATCAAGTTTTGGTGCCGGATTTACTTGGGGTTCTATTTACTTAAAATGGGATATGAACAAATGAAAAAGGTAGCTTTATATTCAGGTCAAGGATCTCAATATGTTGGAATGCTTAAAGATTATTATGAAAATAATGTTGATGCAAAATCATTTATAGATCAAGCTAATCAAATATTAGGATATTCGTTAAGTGATATATGCTTTAATGGACCTACAGAAAAATTAAAAGAGACAAGGTTTACACAACCAGCTATATTTCTTCATAGTGCTGTTTCATATAACATATTAAAATCAAACTTAAATGTAGATGCTGTTGCAGGACATTCAGTAGGAGAATATGCAGCATTATACTCAGCTGGAGTTCTTTCGTTTGAAGATGCTATTAGAATAGTCTCACTTAGGGGTGAACTTATGTTTTCTGCTGGTGAGAATGAGCCAGGTACAATGTTCGCTGTGATTGGTATGGATGACGCTGTCCTAATTGATATATGTAAAGAATTAAATACTAGTGGCAATGTTGTAGTACCTGCTAATTTCAATAGCCCTGGCCAGATTGTAATTTCTGGTTCAAGAGATTATTTAAGAGAAAATTCAGGGATTTTCAAAGAAAGAGGTGCAAGAATGGTTATGGAATTACCTGTAAGTGGTGCTTTCCATTCGCCATTGATGAAACCAGCTCAAGATAAGCTTGCAGAAGCAATTAACAATATAGAATTCAATGATTCAACTATACCTGTATATACGAACGTCGATGCTTTACCAGAAAAGAATTCTGAATTGTTGAAAAAGAAACTAATTGAACAGCTTACTGCACCGGTTCTTTGGACAAACATATTGAACAATCTTCAAGGAGATGGGTTTACTGAATTTATAGAGATAGGTCCAGGTAATGTCTTACAAGGACTATGTAAAAGAACATTAAAAGATATAAATATAAGTGGATATGATAAGTTACAAGACATAGAAAATGTTTAACTTTAAGTTAAATAATTGTTAAATTGTGGCTTTTAAAATTCCAAAAAATTGAAATATGGGTTTAAATCTAGAAAAAAAAGTAGCTGTAGTAACTGGAGGAGCAAAAGGAATAGGTCTTTCTATTTCTGAACGATTAGCTGAATCAGGTGCCACAGTTTATGCTATGGGGCGTTCTTCTAATCAAGAACTGGATTCAAAATATAATATAAATTATAAACAATGTGATGTTTCTGACTTAGAGTCAGTAACGAACACATTAAATGAAATACAAAAAGAAGCTGGATCAATTGATATACTAGTTAATAATGCAGGTATAACAAAAGATAATCTTATATTGAGAATGTCAGAAAGTGATTTTGACGACGTAATCAGTATAAATTTGAAAGGAGTATTCAATACTTGTAAAGTTGTTAGCAGATTTATGCTTTCACAAAAACAAGGAAGAATTATAAATATAGGTTCTATAGTTGGAACAACAGGTAATGCAGGTCAGTCTAATTATGCTGCTTCAAAAGCTGGTTTAATTGGTTTTACGAAGTCTTTGGCTAAAGAACTTGCAGCAAGAAATATCCTTGTAAACTTGATCGCTCCGGGATATGT
>JAUHXN010000283.1 GCA_030426865.1 bacterium
TGCATAGCAAGGTAGAATCCTTCACCAACTTTACCGACTACATTTTCTTTTGGCACTTTTACATTATTAAATGCGAGCGAAACTGTATCGCTACTTCGTAAGCCCATTTTATCTTCTTTTAGCCCAATGCTAACACCATCCGATTTAGCGTCCATCACGAAGGCGGTAATACCTTTATGCTTTAGCTCTGGGTTCGTCTGGGCAAACACAAGGAATACACCAGCTTTGCTTCCAGTTGTAATCCAGTTTTTAGAGCCATTAATCACATAGTGATCTCCTTGGTCGATAGCCATAGTAGTGATACCACGAGCATCCGAGCCAACCTCTGGCTCAGATAGACAGTAAGCACCTAGCATCTCTCCCCTAGCTAATGGCATTAGGAATCTTTCTTTGATTGAATCAGATGCAGACTTTACAAGCACTGAATTTACTAGTTTTTGAACAGATACAATAACTGAAACACTTGCATCAACTTTAGCAAACTCTTCTATTACAATACATTGACTTACATTATCTAGACCACTACCATCCCACTCTTCGGGTACGTTCATTCCTAAGAATCCAAGTTCGCCAACTTGTTTGATTATCTCAGTCGGAAATTCTGCATTCTTATCTCTGTCCGAAGCTCCTGGTGCAATTACATCATTGGCAAATGAGCGAGCTGTATCTTTTATCGTTTCTTGTAGTTCATTTAATTCGAATGAAAGCATTGTAAACCTATGTGTTTTTCAGTTATATTTGTATTATTAAACTTTTTATTAATTTTTATCGTATTAGTCATTAGTCGATATTGAAAATAACAAATAGAATTGAATATGAGAAAAGTAATACCATTTATTATTGCATTATGTATAACATCTGTGGCATTTAGTCAACCAAAATTTGAATTCGTCGGTAGTTCTGTAAAGGATTGGGGTAAGGTGATGCAGCACGATGGACCACTCAAAACCACTATCAAAATAAAGAATACTGGGGATAAACTTTTAGAAATTTATGGTGTTAAACCAGGCTGTGGTTGTACTACTGCTCCTATAGACAAGAAGCTATTAAACCCAGGTGATATAGCAACAGTAAAAGTAGAATTGAAAATTGATAAAGATAATGGACCTATTACAAAAGGCATTGAGTTCACTACCAATGACCCAAAGAATGACCGAATAGATTATCTCCTGAAAGCAAATATTAAAGTACCAATAGAACTATTCCCTAAGTTTATGAATTTAGGAGCTGTTACATTGAACCAACAAATGACAGCTAAAATAGTAGTTTCGAATCATACTAATAAAGATATTACAGTAACTAACGTAACTACTTCTAACCCAAAACTAAAAACGAATATCAAAAAAGGATATGTTTTTAAGGCGGGATCACATAACTCAGTGGAAGGAATAATTAATACTGGTGAAGAGGGGGTAATAGAAGCAAAAATACTTATTAGAACAAATAGTAAGCAAAACCCTTTAATTGAAATACCTGTTAGAGGAGTAGCTGGATCTCCCAAATAGAAGTTAACAAAGTATTGAAAGATTATTAGAAAGACGGACAATAGTTCGTCTTTTTTTATGTATTGTAGAGACTTATTGTTTGTTTTGAACTTAATTCTGTCACTCTGAACGGAATGAAATGGAGTGAAGAGTCTAAAGAGTCTGAATCACGGATAAATGGATTTCAAGGGCTTGATAGTCAGTACTTCGTTTCGACTCAGCAATCAGAAGATATCAAGTAAATAAACAATACTTCAATCAAACATTTCAATTTTTTATTTTAATGAATTTCCCCTATTTTGAGGATTCAACAAATGAACACTATTTGAGTTTCCACTATGAAAAAACTTATACTATTAATAATTACTGCTATTGTTTTATCATCTATTGCTTATTCACAAGATTGTGTTGATGAAGAAAACGTATATGAATTCAGTTATCATGGTAAGAAGTATGAGTTTATAAAACAAAGTAAATGGTGGGGACATGCTGACCAATGTGCTGATGAGAGAGGTGGCTATTTGACGGTAATAGAATCACAAGAGGAAAATGATGCAATATTAGAATTTCTAACAAAAGAATTACCGACCAAATATGGAGTTGATTTAACAGATGATGACTTCAAGACTAATCATACTATTTGGTTAGGTGGATCGGACTTTATTGATACTTGTACATGGGTATTCAGAAACTCTAAGGATACTATAAGACATTTCTATTATGGTAGGTATTGGAATGGTAGAGTTCTAGATGGAGGATTCGTAAATTGGGGAGAAAAAGATGGCGAACAGACTTACCCGAAAAGGATTTGGGATGATAATGGTATATCTTTTACGATAGAAGATTTTTATGATGAAGAAGATAAACAAATTGATGCTTCAGCAGGACAATGGATTAATGAACCTGGTCGTCAATTCAGATACTTCATTATAGAGTACGATTGTTTAGATACTATTCGAGTAGAAAGTGATTTCAAAATCTGTTTTGGTGAGTCTATAGTATTCGATGGAGATACTATAACTGAAGCTGGTGTTTATAGTGATACTATAGAAACATACTCATATTGTGACTCTATTCATACATTAACTGTATATAAGAATGAACTAGATGATGAGATAAGAGTTGATAATAAGACCATAAGATGCCTAGAAACGAAAGCCGATGAATACGAATGGTATTTGTGCGATGGTTTAATTGAAGGTTTAGGTCTATTAGTTAGTGAGAATAGAACCCTATATACGCCAACAAAAACTGGGAAATATAGAGTTAAGTTAACGAAAGGACAATGCGAATATATTTCTGGTTGTTATGAAGTATGTTATCCTACTACTAATAAACTAGATACCGTAAAATGTAAAAATGATGCGATATCAATAAATGATGTAGAATATACAAAGCAAGGAAACTATACTCAGAAACTAAAGCAAAAAGGTTTTGATTGTGATTCTACTTTAGAGATAGACATAAAAGATGTAGTTATAAATCTTAGTGTGAAGCAACAAAGTGGTAAACTAGTCTCTTCTGAAAGTACTGGTGAATACCAATGGTACAACTGCGAGGGAGACGTACTAATAGCAGACGCAACTGAAAAAGAATATACACCTATAGAAGATGGTGATTACAAAGTAGAAATAACTAAACAAGGTTGTATAGATTATTCAGAATGTTTCACATTTTCTACTTCAACAAATAGCGTAAAAGATATACAAGATTCAGAGAATATCCAACTAGATTTAAATAATAATCTAATTGTATTTGACAATATAAACTACGACCAAATAGAACTATTGGATATGAATTCTAAAACTATCTATAAATCAGATAAATATGCTCAATCAATTAGTATTGAACATTTGAATACTGGTGTTTACTTCCTGAAAGTAATGAATGGGAACGAAGTTGAGATGTTTAAGTTTATATTGGTGGAGTAAAAAATATTAATTGAAAACATTAAGTACTATTCTATGAATTATTATTTAATCAACAATTCAACTAACTTAATTGAAGTTGGTCATTATGTCCAGACTAAAGGATTGCCAGTTGGGTATACTTACAAATGGTTAGAGCAAGAGAATTCGATAGCAAAGTTAACTAATGACGCTTATCCAATAGAAGATACTGATTTTATTTGGGACTTGGAAGATGATGCACTACTGACAGATGTTATTAGTACAAGTAATATAAGTTGTATTGGACTTTTAGTTAGTGATAAATTCAGGAAGTATCTTGGTGAATTAATTACACATAATCATCGATTTTATCCTGCTAAAGTGAGAAAGAAAAACATAGTCCATAGTTATTATTGGTTACATTTTGTGAAAAAAGATTTGCTTGGTGTTGACTTAAAAAAGTCTGTGTATTTTAAGTCACATTTTGGTTTTGA
>JAUHXN010000284.1 GCA_030426865.1 bacterium
GAAATTACTATACTTTTTTCGTCCAGAATTTGCTACATTAAAAAGGTTATATATTCTAGAATTAATTATTGCATCAAATTCTTGTGGATTTATTTTTTTTGTTATTAGTTTATTAATAAGTAATTCAATTAAATCTATCACACTCTCTCTGTGAAGAGAAACCTCATGCTTATAATATTGTAAACCAATAAAATTGTTTATCGAATTGTAAATATCAATAGTATTTTTACCTTTTTCAAGAAGTTTTGAAACTTTAGATATTACGAGCTGTAGTTGTTCCTCATTTAACTTGACATGCGAGAGAAGAGAAAGAGTATTAATAAAATACTGTCTATACTGCTCATAAATTAAACCATCAATAATAAGAAATTCAATAATGTTTTCTAAAGAGGAGTCTATTATCCATTTAATATCCTCTTGTTTAATAATAATTGATTTAAAATTTTTACCTAAGAGTTTAAAATCTTGGAATGCTTTTTTAAGCTCATCTTTACGGAAAAATTTTATACAAGAATAAAGTTCAACTCTTTCTAATTTAACATCATTATCATTTGAGAACTCATTTAAAGCGATAAAAACATATTTTTTATTAAGACTTATAAATTCATTATAGTTGTCTATCATTAGTCCATTTTTAAAATAAAAATGTAATAGATTTAGATGCTTAGTTCTATCTTCAAGTGGTTCACTATTCCAATAAAACCCTCCATTTTCAACAATGGCCTTATTCTTTTTTGATTTTTCTAACCGTTGATCAACTGTAAAATTAATTTGAAAAAACTCGTCAAAGATTAAATAGTTAAAAATCGGCTCTATAAGAATCTTATATTTCACTGGCAAGCTATCAAATTTGTTTTTTAAATCATAGGACTCTAATTCTAAATACTTTTTTTCAAAAAAATACATATTAGATTGTAAATATCTTAGTAGGATATTTCTGTTAAATATTTGAATAAAAAGTTTAACAAACTTTCTTTGTTTAGTATAAATTTTAATTAAATATTCTGTTTTATAAAAGGAATCTTTTATTTTTAGTGAATTGTAATCATTATATGCACTTATTGGTGTCATTTCATACTTTTCAGATGCTTCATATTGAAAATTCATATATTTAGTCATATCATTTTCGTTTTCAATATATTCCGAGAATGGTATATACATTGCTGGTTTATTTGAACCTTCTTTTGAAATCACAATTCCTTTAATTCTTGCTTTTGAAAGTATTGTAAATATCTGAAGCATATTTACGCTTACCTCAACTTTGTTTTCATCAATTTTTTTCAAGATTTCGATAAATTTATTGTAAATTTTCCTTACTTCTAAATCTATGTCATCAGATATATATTCATCGAGAAAAAATAAAATCGGTCGAGAATCACCGTCATAGATAAATCTACAGTTAGTAATTGAGACACTAATATGTTTGAGCATTAAAGCATCTAATTCGTTAAGATGTATAATTCTATTCAACAAATACTCTATAATTTGATCATCATTTTCGTAATTTTTAAAATACTTTTGTGTCTTGATATCATTTAGCAACTTATACATTGAAGAGCTATACACTGCATTATCTTCTGAATGACAATTTAGGTTTAAAGAGTTGATTCCAAAACTCTTAAGATAATCTTCCTGTATCTGATTTCCATAAAAAATTGTTAAGTATGCAGGTGGTCTTGCAGTCGAGTGATTTTGTATCCAATTTATTATTTGTTTTAAATTTATATCATTATAAGAGTAACCTATGAATAAAACTACATGCGTAGATAATATACTTTTAATATAATTTTCAATTAAAGGGAAGTTTATACTATAATTAATATAATCACTTTCTTTAAATACAATGTTGTAAGTAGTAAAATCACCATGCATTTTTATCAATTTATTTTGTGATTGTGATTTTACTAGGTCATTGTCTGATTTGATAACATCATAAAAGTAGCCATATTCTTCAATTGTTTTTTCTAATAAATCATCCCAGTTTGTTGTGATTATTATTTGTGGATTTATTTCAAATATTTCCTTGTGTACACTAGATGGTTCAATATTTTCTGGGAAGAAGTCTTTAATTTTATTCTTATAATTATATTCTCCAAAGGCTAAGTAATATAACTCTGCAATTTTTAAATAGTCTGTTTCATTTTTTAAATTTAAATCTTGCTTTAACGCTTCTATCAAATCATTCCATGTTGGCAATTTGATTTCATTCGTATCTGCACTTTTTGATATACCAGAACCAACAAAAACTGCAAGGTTTTTATTTTTGTTTGCATCTATAATTGATTTAAGGTATTTAGACTGTTTTCCCATTGAATTAAATTTGGTTTGTTAAATGCCTTCTCAATTTACCAATTTAAGCAATTATAAAAAAAATAGTCTCACTATTATCTTAAGGTTCAGTACTACCCTTAAAAAATCTCATAATGAAGGATATGTAAAGCTTTACTTGAAACAGCAAACCTAGGGTTTAAATAATGTTACAGTTACAAGGAATAAAGCATTTACGCTTCCAGTTACTTTAGGTTGGTTTAAGTTATAATATCATCTTCCTTTATCTTATAAGTTAATCCCCCCCTCTCCTTTTTCTCCTAAAAATTTAGTATATTTGTTATAGATAAAACTAACAAACTATGCTACTATGAAAATTGCAATATACCCAGGTTCCTTTGACCCAATTACCAACGGGCATATAGATGTTATCGAGCGCGCTGCTAAAGTATTCGATAAGGTTTATGTAGTTATAGGTATTAACTCCAAGAAAAGCAGCCTCTTCACACAAGAGGAGCGGTTAGAGATGGTGCAAACAAGCTTGGCACACGAAGATAGTGTTGATGTGGCATTCCACAGTGGGTTGATAGTAGATTATGCCGTTTCGGTTGGTGCTACAGCTATTATCAGAGGGCTACGTTCGGTTACCGACTTCGAGTATGAGATGCAAATCGCATTGATGAATAGGAAAATGCAACCAGAATTGCAGACAGTTTTCCTTATGCCTCACGAAAAATATACTTACTTGAATTCGAGTATTATCCGTGAGATTGCTCGTTATAAGCAAAACGTTTCGGAGTTTGTACCTAAGGTTGTAGAGCAAAAATTAAAAGAGAAATTCGGATACTGATTATGATATCTCAATTCCATATAAATGACCACTTGTATAGTGCAGACTTATCTAAGCCAATAAGTATAGCTATTCCGCTAGACTTCCTAGGTAAGCAACCAAATACTTACGATGTACCACACGCTCAGAGCAGACCTTATAAGGACGGTATTTTTGTCGGGGATATAAGACTAGGTGGCTCGTGTAATTTTGAGACTATTGAACTAACACCGCATTGCAATGGTACTCATACCGAATGCATAGGGCATATTACTCGCGAAAGAGCACATATTGCAAATACGGATTTTAAAAGAATATCAACAGCATTACTAATAAGTATAAAGCCAATAATAGCTGACGATCATGCACATCATTATAACTATACTTTAGAAAATGGTGATTTACTAATTACAAGAGAATTACTCGAAAAAGAAGTTAGTAAGTTTTATATAAATGAACTTGATTCGCTTATAGTAAGGACATTACCTAATACTGATAAAAAACTTTCAGATAATTATGACGATGTTCCAGCATACTTTTCGAAAGACGCTATGGAATACATATTAGAGCTTGGCATTAGCAATCTATTAGTAGATTTGCCGTCCATAGACCGTCTATATGACGATGGTTTGATGATGAATCACAAAAACTTCTGGCAGGTAGGTGATGACAGAGAAATAAACCTAGATACAGTTAATAAGACTGTAACAGAATTTATTTATGCAGATGATAAGATAGCCGATGGTTATTATCTATTGGATATA
>JAUHXN010000285.1 GCA_030426865.1 bacterium
TTTTCTTCATTTTGTTACTCCAATAATTAATTTAATTTCTATTGCTATATAATACTGATGAACATCTTATTAGTTACAATAGAAATATAATGCCAAAATTAGAGATTAAGCACTCACAAACCACTATCTTGCTTGTTTATAAAGAGTTATTATAATTTAGTTAAAATAGGCATAAATAATTAATTTACGAGTGTAAAGCAATTGGTTTACACACTGTGTAATTTTTTTACTACGTATAAGTACTTAGAAATATGGAGTTAGACACCTGTAAAATCATTCTATTTCTAGAGAATCCAATGTGATAGAGATATAGTCAGTGCCAAACTGGTAGTCTAGATTTACGAAACCGTACTTATTGTTATAATAGAAAGTAGCGGAAGTATCAGAAGTATTATATTTCTGAGCTTTTAATACCCAACAAGTATCATTGGCTATTCGGTTTTTAACCATTTCTCTGCCAATTACCTTGATATATCCCTCAACATTCAACCCATTATATGGGCTATGTTTGAAATCTATAGTGTGTTCATTATAAACTGAATCCCCGATTGTAACAGGGAATTCGATAGTTGGAGGAGGAAGTAAATTAGTAAGGTTTAGGTATTCACCTAAGGCGTGCGGCAACTGTATTTTCTGAGTACTATTAGCAACATTAGACTCTATACTGTAGCCAGTACTGCTACCTGGGTCTTGCCTCACTTCAGTTTCCATTAATATCTTTGAAGCGAAGCCAGAAACTACGGTTTTTTCGACTGTCATTATATCTTCAAATTCTGACTTAGAATACTTTACTTTATATATATATTTAACACCGTCTTGGTAAGGCGTTTGCTCCGAACACGAGACGAATAATAGAGCCAATATTAACTTAATAATTCTCTTCATAATCTATTAGTTATTTAATATTTTAATATAACTTATGTTATCTAGACTAGTTATTTTTAGAATACATACACCTCTGTGTCCATTCAAGCTAACCTGGATATTATCCTGAGTAACATTCTCAACTTTATTGATTAGTTTACCAGACTGAGTATAAATCTCAACTTGTGTATTAATTTCGGAATCTAAATTCAAGTTCAAATACCCATTACTAGGGTTAGGGTAAACTACTAGATTTTCGTCCTCAAGTCCTCTCTCGACATTTGAAATTATATCATTCAGGCCAAAAAGAAAAATATCAGCATCGCCTTTATTCTCTGAGATTATTTTTTCACCTTTTACTGCAAATTCAATATTGTCTGTTACAGTTGTTGATATTGTTATTTTGTTATCTTCATGTACAATTAGAGATTTAGCTGTTATATCTCCATAAACAACGCTTGCTGATACAAAGTATCCTTCTTTGTTTAAAGCTGATATAAACATAGCATCGCGGTTTGAAATTGGAGCCGTAACAACACCTTCATTAGGATCAAAGTCACAATTACTTTCGTAGTATCCTGTTATAATTACATCGCCCCTGGTATTTGTAGCTATGTTGTTACTACTTACTTCTCGTGTTCCACCAATCATTTTCGCCCAAAGATGATTACCATTCTTATCCAATTTTGATATAAATACATCTTCATTTTCCTTAATAGAGACTAGTGTGTCTATGTTATTACTTGGGTCGAAATCAACCGATTCTTTAAAACTTCCAGTAGTATAAATATTATCATCGTAGTCAACTGCTATACCCGTACTCTGGCTGCTCCAAAGCCCTTCAAAGCTTTTTGCCCATATAACATTGCTGTTTTTATCTAGTTTGATAACAAATACATCAGTAAATCCTTTTGATTGTAACTTAACATCTCCATTTGAGTCTAAAAACATTGTAGCTTCAAAATAGCCAGTAAGACATACATTCTGCTCCGAATCAACTACTAAAGAGATACCCCGCTCAATTGAAGTACCATTAAATGATTTTGCCCAAACGAATTCGCCATAGCTATTTAACTTCAAAATATAAACATCATCACTTTTTGAAGCAGTTAGATTGTAAGATTCATTCCCTGGGTTAAAATCTATTGTTCCGGAAAAATATCCCGTCAAATAAATATTATTATCCTCATCGAGTGACATAGAATTGGCTTTTAAGTATTTATAGGGGCCAAGATTCTTAACCCATAAAAGGTCACCAAAGCTATTCAATTTCATTATAAATACATCCCACCCACTCTCTGCTGTAATACTAACTTCGTTTGCACTTGGATCAAAATCAATTGATTCCTGAAAAGTTCCAGTTATATATATATTCCCTTCATTATCAGTTTTAATACTTTTAACTTCTTCGTATCCATTTCCTCCAATACTAAATGACCAAATGTAGTCATTATTAGGATCAAATTTTACAAGAAAAATATCATCTTTACCATTTGATACTAATTCAGACCCTTCTGAATTATTGATATCAAAATTTAATGTATTACTAAAAGTACCTGTAATAATTATATTATTCTGAAAATCTGAAGCTATATGATTGTCTTTATTTATGCTATTATTTTTATACTGTTTAAATATTTCGAAGTCATTTCCACTTAAATTAGTGAAAGCAAATAATGTAAATAGTGTTAATATTGTTTTTTTCATATTTTATGTTTTTTGTTTTGTTCCTATTATTTATTTCTACTCCAAACTGCTTTTATATCTGTACCTATTACTTCCGTTTTAAATAGTTGAAAACGACTCTCGTCAGACAGATGCAGTGGCTTTATATACTCAAATGGTGATAATCCTGAACCTAGTATTTTGGGACTTTGATAAGTAATTATTTCATCTATCAAATCTAGTTCAAAGAATTCTGAGAAAAGCTTTGCACCGCCTTCTAGCATAATATGACCTATGTTATTTTCTTTGAGCAAATCAGCAAGTGCAATCCTGACATCTACTTTGCCTTTACTGTTTTTTGAAATAGATTTTACGTTTAAGCCTTCACTTCTTAATTGATTGACTAGCTTTATATTCTGAGCTTCGTTTGTGCAATATATTATAGTGTTTTCTTTTGCTTGATCATCTTTTAAAAGATGCGAGTTAAGTGGTAACTGCAAATGACTAGCAAGGACTATTCTCTTAGGGGCTCTGCCCTCTACTAACCTTACATTGAGCATTGGGTTGTCTTGCCTTACAGTTCCACTACCAACAAGTATAGCGTCCACCTCAGTTCGAAATCTGTGAACATCTGTTCTACTATTTTCACACGAAATCCACTTACTTTCGTGGTCTCTCTGTGCCATAAATCCATCTAAAGTCATTGCAAACTTTGCAGTTATAAATGGTCTTTTTTCAATCATATTAGTGATAAATACACGGTTAATCAACCTTGCTTCATCTTCTAGAACGCCGACATTCGTTTCTATCCCATTTCCTTCTAGTGCTGAGATACCATTCCCTTTTACTATTGGATTAGGATCGTCCATTGCTATTACTACTCTATCAGGTTTCTTTTCTATTAATAAATCAGCACACGGTGGCGTTTTACCGTGATGTGTACATGGCTCTAAGTTGACATAAACAGTACAACCTTTCAAATCACCTTCTATTTTACTAATAGCATCAACTTCAGCGTGTGGACCTCCGAACTCTTTGTGGTAACCACTAGCTATTACTTTATCTCCCTTAACTATCACGCATCCAACAAGTGGATTTGGCGATACTTTTCCCTTTCCTAGTTCTGCTTGTTCTAGAGCAAGCTTCATATATTCTATATCAGAACTCATTCTATTATTTTAATTCTTTTTTTGAAAAATATTTCATTTGGTTTAACTGGTAATATCAAATATAATTCTATCTCGTCTGTATCTTTAAAAATATTTATTCCGGTAAACGTGTATGCATAGCAACGTTTGTCCTTCAAATCT
>JAUHXN010000286.1 GCA_030426865.1 bacterium
TCTCCACCACCTTTTCCATCTCCATGTCCTGTCGGATCCCAATCACATGATGCCAGAGACATTGTAATTAGTAATGCTATCAGAATTATTGAATATTTGTTCACTAAAATCACCTATATAATTGTTAAAATATCTTTTCTAACTGAATTAACACATCAAAGTTGAAATGGCTACAAAAAATAGAATAATATTATTTTTTGATAAATTTTCTGAACTTCTGACTATTGTCATGATAGGTTAGTTTAATTATATATATACCGCTCATTAGATTTCTTATATCAATACTATTATGATTAACAACTGATAATAGCTTAATCCCATTTACATCTAATATTTCGATTCTCTGAATTACTTTATTACTCCTGATACTCAAATACTCATCACTTGGATTTGGAAATAATTCTAACTCTTCATCATTCAAACTTTCAATTACTTCAGAAGTTACAAAACTGATAGGTATAGAGCACTCTGGGTTATGAGTAACTAAATATCCTTCAAAATTGATTGGTAAAGTAGTCACACCTTCCTTATAGACCATTTTATAGCGATTAGTGTCACCTGCTTTAAAAGGAAAAAAGTAACTCCACCTGTAGTATTCTGTATCTGTAAGTGTATCTCCCTGTAAATCAACTAATGCAAAGCTTATATAGCCTGTGTTATCTCCAGTCAATTCATCATAACTCATATCAAAATAAAATCCTTTTCTAGGCTCATCCCAAACCCAATCATCAATTATAGTATCTTGGAAATTAAATAAATGAAAAGTGCCACAGTCCTGACTATATAGATTAAGTCCATACATTGAAAATAACAAAGTAAGTAAAAATAACTTCATAAGAGCTCCTAATTCATAAAATTAAATTGCATATCGTAATAATAACAAATGAAATGCTTTTTAGTTGCATTATAGTTTAAATATTAAGTCTGTATTTAATCTATCCTATTTCAGGGAATTTGAGAAATATCACAAGTATTTAGCAAAAAGGTAGAATAAGGCGTAGTTCAATTAAGCAGGTTACTAGCATCAACGTTAGTAGTCTGTCTTTTTATGTTAAATTGACTTCCATTTAGTAGAAAATTGATAGTTTTATATTGGAATAACCCTCAAAGTCCGCTCAATTCTATACTTTTCATCGTTTGGACGGCGTATTAGAATCTTCGCAAATCTGTTAGCAGTAATAAACTATCTTCTCCTAACCGTTAAACGCCATGTTTTATCCTCTAATGTCGTCAGATACGGCATTTTAATGAATTTTATTATAAAAATGAAGACAATTTGAGCAACTTAAACGAATAGAGGAACCAACAGCACAACAATATTAACTATGAAGATGGAATCACAATACCAAAGAAGAGAAACAAGACCGTGGTTTAAGGAAGGTGCTATAATAACAAGACAATGTTCTTATTGTTTGTGATATAACTTTGTTATACAAATGCTCGTATGTTTGGAAACATCGTAACAGTAAGATAAAACATTATGAAAAACATTAATCTTAAAACAATAATTAAAGCAAAGATATTACTTGTAATATTATTTTCATTTCAAATCTTAGTCTGCACAGGGCAGGTAAAAGATAAAAAAGTAAATACACAAACAATAATTTCAAATCAAAACACAACATTTCCTCAAATTCATACTAACTTAAATGGTATGGTAAGAGAATTTGTTAGGACAATGCATCAAGACAAAAAAGGGAACTATTGGTTTGGTACCAATGGAGATGGAATTATACGCTATAATGGGAAAATACTTGAAAAAATTACAATAGCAAATATTAGTCCTCATTTCAGAGTTTTAGAGATAATAGAAGACAATGTAGGAAATTTATGGTTTGGTACATCAGAAGGACTTATAAAATATGATGGGAAAGAATTTAAAACATTTACTAGAAATGAAGGATTGCAGGATGAGGAAATTTGGGGCTTAGCAATTGATAGAAATGGGCTTATTTGGGTCGGTTCGGTAGACGGGGTTAGTCATTTTGACGGAGAAAAATTTATGCCGTTTTCTTTACCTGACTCAATGGTTGAAAACCCAAAGCCTATGCTATCAAGAAAATTGGTTTTTAAGATTATAGAGGACAAAAATGGAACTATGTGGTTTGCTACTGACGGAAATGGGATTTTTAAATACAAAAACGGGAAGTTTGCTCATTTAACAAACAAAAATGGACTTACTGATAACAATACTGCTGATATTTTAGAGGACAGACTAGGAAACATATGGATTGGAACTTTTTATGGTGGTGTCAGTAAATTTGATGGTCAGTCCTATTATAACTTCACTAAAGATGGTATTATTGAAGGAGATGAATCCTATAATTTTTACGAGGACAGTCGTGGGAATGTTTGGTTTACAGCAGAAGGTTATGGAGTTTACCGATATAATGGCAAAAAATTTGATCAATTTACAACGGAAGATGGATTAACTTCAAATGTTGTTCAAAGTATCTTCGAAGATAACAAAGGGCAAGTTTGGTTTGGAAGCTGGCAAGGAATAAGCATTTATGACGGACAAACAATTATGAATGCTAAAGATAAAGAACCTTGGACGAACTAGAATTAAATTTTGTTTTCAAGATGAAATAACTGTATAAAATTAAATCAACTTTAATTAATGGAACGAATAATAAACCAACAAAGAGGTTGGAGAAAAAATGTTAAAGATGAGGAACAATACGGTGTTTACATGAATTTGTTAGGATGAAGGAAGATGTTAAAATTGCAGTATGACATGTTATATCATATTTCTTATTCTTCATCCAAATTGTAAAAATAGTCTCTGAGGATCTTTGCAAATTTTGGGTCTATTTGTTCTATCTCATCAATCATTTCAAATAATTCTTTTATAAACTTGCGAACTTTTTCAACATCCTTGCAAATACCATCTACTATCTCATCTATTTCATCTTCTGTGTAAAGAATCTTATATTCAGGATTGTTTGACAGTAATATTTCTTTTGCTTCTTGTTTATTTATCATACTTACCGAGATTAAGATTCTTTGAAAGAATTTAAAGCACTTACACTTAATTCATCTAAATCAATTTCTGGATATTTTTCTCTAATATACAACAACAATTCTTTAAATGATTCTGATAATTGAACATTTGCTTTCGAAAGCATTTCAAAACACCGTTGTGACTCATCATCTTTGAAAAGATCACCTGGAATATCAAAGGAATAATATTTCTCGTTTCCAGGGTTATAGAAGTGTCCATAATCTAAATTAAATTGCCATAAACGATTAAAATCTTTAAAAAGTTTTTTTAATTTTTTATCATGAAAAAAGGTTCTATTACTTTCGTATATATCTGTAAATGCAGCATGATAGATAAAAATATCTTTTAACACAAACTTGGGTGCTTGTCTTAAAAACAGTTCGAAAGTTTCAATATTAATGTAACTCATACAGTTTTTAATATTTATAATATCTTTCTCACGTTTTATTCTATCTATCTTATTAGTATCAGCAGATTCAGGTGTTCTAATTAACCCTATAGCCGCTAATTCTTGTTCTAATTTATAATAAATGTCAGTAATCGAATTTTCGAATACCATTTCTGTTAATACGCCTTGGAGATCGCTAAAAATATTTGTATCCTTTTTGATTATCAGTAAAACATTAGTTCTTCCTAATTTAGAAATAAACCAACCCAATTCAAATATTACATTTGGTCGAGCTTGGTAGTACTCCAATTCGTCCTTCTTTACAAAATCATCTGGGGTAAATAGACCAATAGCAAGTTTACATTTTGGAGCATAATGTTCAAATTTTTCAATAATTGTTGTAGTACCTAAAGTCGG
>JAUHXN010000287.1 GCA_030426865.1 bacterium
ATAAGCACTGTTTCTTTCAGGGCCAAAGCTTCGTAATCATCGGATAGCTCACCAGACTCTACTACTTCCTTGTAAAGAGCCAATGCAGTTTCATAATCGAAATTATTGAATGCCTGCTCAGCTTCTCCAAGTAATATGTACGAGTCAACTATTTCAGTCAATTTTACCATTGCCTTAGTTGCCATCTCTGTACTATAAAGAACATCTAATCTCTTCAGCGTTTTTATAGTCGCTTTTCTCCAAGTGAAGTTAGTTCTTGCTCGGAGTGAAGCTATTAGACCAACGCTAATAAGTGAAGTCGAGCTTTCGTAAGCTTGTTTGAGTATATTGCTCAAATCTTGCTTATCTGGCTCAAGCAAATATGCTTGATCTACGAAGACTCTATCACCCATTGTTTTATCAAGGGGTCTTCTACTTGCATTTATTTGCCAACCAACACTTTCATCTACGAAATCATCAGTTGCACCACCTTTGGTTACTATTACAGGCAAACCGCATGCCATAGCTTCCAAAGTAGGCAAAGAAAATCCTTCACCTCTATACGGAGATACGAAAACATCACATGCTCGGTACAAAGCAGCAATATCTTTTTCGTCTAACATCTCATCTATATATTCTATATCGGGTGTATCGTTTATTAACTGTAGTTTATTTATATATTCTTTTGCAGTTTGTCCTTGGTAGAATGAATCTCCGCCCATGTCTTTTATAACCAAACATACGTCGTCATGCCTTGTAAAAGTACCAACAAAGGATTCTAATAGAACATCAATTCCTTTTCTGAAAATAGTCCCACCGACGAATAAAAATTTAATTTTCTTTTTCGTTTTCAAAGGTAATTTCTTTCCATAAGGAGTAAAAAGCTCAGGGTCAATACCATTTGGAATAACTTGTATTTTGTCAGGATTTATACCCGAATCTATATATACATTTCTACACCAAGTAGTAGGTGTCCAGATTTCATCAGCAGCTTCGAACGCCTCTTTCAAATCTTCTGTAAGTTTCGAGAATTCCCAAGGCTGATTTATAATCCATTTAGCACCTTTCGGTACTTCATTTTTGGGAGGCCATTGGTGTCTAATCCAAACATAAGGGAGCTTTTCCTTCGGTTTATTTTCTGGTTTAACTCTTATGTCATGCCAATATAGCTTCTCGTATTTATCATTTCCTTTAGGATTAAACTTCTCTGGCTCGTAAGGGACTATAGTCAGGTCGGCAACTTCAGCATCTATTATATTAGAGCATTGCTCTCTATTTATAAGTGCTAATGAATGATGTACGAACTGAGTTCCTTCCCAAACAATATTCAACTGAGGTAGATAGTCATCTGAGTAGCTATACCCAACATTCGTATTATCTTGGGTAGATTGTTCAGCTCTTTTCGTACCGCTTGCTATTACTAGAGGTTTACGAATTCCTTCTTTTTGGTCAGAATCGATTTGTCCTACTTCTATATCATTATAGTTTTGAGCTTTCAGTATTTCGTTCAACCGAACAGAGTTGAAAGTATTTACAAGTGCTCTTCCGCTCTTTTCAAACATCATACTATTAAAGACGGCAAGTGACCATTCGCCTGTACTGAAAAGACGTCCCATTTTTTCTATATCGGGAACTATTATTTCAAGTTTACCCGATGGTTTTAACACTCTTTTTACTTCATTAAGTAATTTTTGAATATCATTGTCTTCATAAAATTCTAAAGTTCTTTCTATTGTAATAGAGTCAGCAGAAGTATCATCTAGATTAATTTTACAGCTATTCGAATCGTATAAAGATTGACTTTCCGTTTTACTATATATATTTGTTTTTCCAGGAGAGTTCGTACCATCTAGATTCAAATAGAAATCATCCGAATTGCTTATATTCTGTTCCATAACACTTTCCTTTGCTCTTTTACCTAGCAATTTCTCTTTGAAATCTAGTTCTACATTTTCTCTTTTTAGAGGCACATTATTTATCAATCCATCATATATACTACTCAAATGTTCCAAATAGTCGTTGAAGCTAATGGGAACAGAACAATTCGCTTGTAATTCGTATAGCAATTCCGGATTTTTGATTATATCAAGTAAAATATCTCTTAGCTCTAAACTATTACTATGATTGTAGATTATACCATTGTAACCATCTTCTATGAAATCAGAAATACCGCCGAGGTCAGAGCCGATTACGGGTAATCCCATTGCTAGAGCCTCTTGCACAACAAAAGGAGCGCAGTCTTCCCAAATACTAGGCACCACTACCACATCCAACTTATTTGCAATCAAATTAAAATCATCTTTACTATATGCATCATGGAAAACCATCTCACATAGCACATTTATACTTTTTAATAGTGATTTGTACTCTGGATCTATATACCCATATATATTAAGTTCTAAATCTGTAGCTTCTATCTGAGAACAAGCCGCTATGAGCGTTTGAATACCTTTTTGAGGAATTACTGCACCTATGAAACCAACTCTAAGTGGCTTACCAATTTTATAATTTTCCTTGCGATTTATTAGGCTGATATTGTTATGTATCTGGTTTACTTTATATGTGATTTCAGGATAAATACCGAATTCATTATAAATTTCGGCTTGTCTGTCTGATACAGCTAATACCATATCACATGAGTTGATACCAGTTCTAGCACTATCAATTCTTTGAGTGTATAAGTCGTGTTTTCTATCCAAATCAGGAACATCTGAATTCGCAAAGAAATCAGTATTGTCCCATTTTTCCATATCGTCTGTGAACATATATAGCTTAGGATCAATAGGATGATAATTGTAAGGAGTAAAAATAGTTTTAATATTTCTGTCTATAGTTGGTTTTATAATACCATAAGACAATCCTATGAAATTGTGGAAATTTACTATGTCAGGGTCAATTTTACCAAGGTATTTTTCGAATATAGTTATAATCCTATCATCACGAATTTCTCGTTCAGGCTTTTCGTAATCAAGAAATTTGACTGGACGGTTGTAAATACCTATTAGGTTTACTCCTTCATCAGTCGTTTCTTCAGTATAGTATTGTGTATCTATCTGAGGATGGTTACCTGTAGCATATATTACATACACCTCATACCCTTTGAGTACTAATCCTTTGGCAACTGCTTTGGGGAAAGTAGTACCACCACCTACTTCATTCCAACCATACATTGTGAAAAGTACACGCTTTTTGTCGTTTGTCGATTTCGCAGAGGAAATATCTGTCTCACCTCTTAAGTGTTTATCAGCATCTACTTCTAGCTTGTCTGACCATTTCGATAAGAAATATTCGTGATTAGCTTTATCATAACTATTAGTATTTTTAAAGAAACGTTCGAATTTCTCCATACCTACATCTATTTTTGTAATAGATTCGTAGTGATAAGCTGAGGCCTTGTGATTATACCAAACTTTATATCCAGCATCACGAACTTTCATACACAAGTCGAGATCTTCGTGACCGAAATAATATTTCTCGTCGAATCCACCAACTTCTTGGAATAGCTCTCGCCTAATAGCAAGTAAAGCTCCTGTTACCATCTGAAACTCTTTAGACACATTTACTTTTGGGTCCTCTCCATCAGCAACTAGGTGAATATGGTAATGTAGGTTAATGTTATTTAGCTCAGGAACTGGCCCCCATACAATACCCGCGTGTTGTATTGTCTCATTCGGGTAAAGTAATTTAGCTCCTTGTATCCCAATAGTTGGGTCTTTCTCGAAAGTATCTTCGAATGCTTCCATCCAACCAGATATTCCCTGCACATCATTATTCATAAAGACAAGGTATTTACCTTTAGCAATTGCTGCACCTTGATTG
>JAUHXN010000288.1 GCA_030426865.1 bacterium
CACCCATTCCCATAACTGAACCACCAGTAAAGGCAACAGCCAATGCTTTGTTTAGTCCTGAGATAGCTGCATTTGTAGTTCTAACGTTCGCCGCAGTAGCTACTTTCATACCAATGAATCCTGCGAGAGCCGAACATAAAGCACCAACTATAAAGGAAAGTGCAATCAAAGGTGAAGAATTAGCTGATGTGTTACCTTGCCATGCTAAAAGAATAGCTACAATAATAACGAATATACTAAGTACTTTGTACTCAGCTTTAAGGAATGCCATTGCACCCTCTTGGATAAACTTTGCGATATTTTTCATTTTATCGCTACCTGGATCTTGTTTGTTGACCCAAGCTGATTTGACAAATGTAAATAGCAATGCTATCACACCCGCCAGAGGAATCAGATATATTAATGAGTTCATAGTGTAAATATGTTATTTAATTGAACAATAGATTATTTATTTGCAATTTTAAAAGCTGAAAAATTAAGCATTTTTAATGATTGATAAAAATATGTGTGTAATTTATAGAAATAAAAAAAGTCCAATATTTAAATAATATTGGACTTTTTTACAACGATTTAGTCTTCTGTGTCGCTAGCGTATTTTGTCGCTTCTTCTATGGTCTCACAAAAGACGAATTGATTACCGATTTGGGAGATGTTCATTATTGTTCGAACCATCTCTTGCACTCCCACCAAAATAACTGGGATCTCGTGTTCGTGCAATTGGCGATAAGCTAATAGGATACCACCCAATCCCGATGAATCTATAGATTCTACTGTAGAAAGGTCTAATATCAATGCCTGTATATCGGGCTGACATATTATTAATAACTCTGCTTTGAAGTCAGCAGAAATTCTACTATTCAAAGTATCGTTTTTTAAAGTGAATATCACTATATTGTCATTATGTTCGATTGTATATTTCATTACTTTCCTTTTTGAATGTCAACTAAGTACAATTTAAAAAAAATATTGATAATACGAATATCTTCTATAGGAGATGTAGTTTTATCTACTCATTTACCTCGGCTAATTAAGAATAAGTATCCGGGTGCAATTGTGCATCTTGTTACAAATAGTAGGGTTGCTCCGCTAATTGCTAGATTGGAGACAATTGATAAAGTTATTAGCATTGACTCTGATAATAGAGCTAAAATAGCTGATGAAGTTAATAATTCAGATTATGATGTGATATTAGATTTGCAAAAAAATAGTATTAGTGCTAGTCTAACAGAAGATTATAAGGGTGATCTGAGAGTAATCAACAAATTTCGAAAGCAAAAACTAGAAATGGTTTACCTCAAAAAATTCCCCGAAGAAATAATACACGTAGGGGAGAGATACTTGGATACATGTCGAGATCTAATACAAGACGATGGAAGAGGACTAGACCTTGGCTTTAATTCACATTCGAACAAAAATAGAATTATTGGTATAGCACCCGAAGCTTTTCATAAAACTAAAAGATGGTTACAGAATAGATATGAGGAGTTAATAAACCGTCTAATCAATGATGGGTATGTGGTTAGGATTTTCGGAAGTGACAAATCGACTTTAGTTAACTTAACTGAGAATGTAGAAAATTTCTGTGGGAAATTATCATTAGTTGAAACTGCTGAAAAAATTTACGA
Source organism: bacterium (assembly GCA_030426865.1). GTDB lineage: Bacteria > Bacteroidota > Ignavibacteria > Kapaibacteriales > UBA2268 > PGYR01. Next base: position 1,626 of record JAUHXN010000288.1, read on the forward strand.
ATGTGATTATTTTATATCAAATGATACTGGACTAATGCACATTGCATCTGCTTGTCAGATTCCTATACTAGCAATATTTGGGTCTAGTGTAAAAGAGCTTGGGTTCACTCCTTATAGAGTCAAGCACGAGATTATAGAACACGATATTTGGTGCCGTCCTTGTTCTCATATAGGGCGTGGTTTCTGTCCTTTAGGCCATTTCAAGTGTATGAATGAAATAAGTGTAGATGATGTTTATAATAGGTTTAAACGATTTAAAGAAAATTAGTTTTCTTTTCGACATTGAATTGACACAATCTTGGGTACAAAATTTTAATAATAATAAATGGATTCGAATAAAGTATTAGATTGGTATTTACCTAACGAATTAAAGACAGTAAAATATGAAATTTAAAATAATATTCACTCTTCTTCTAACAGCTCTAATCAGTTGTCAATCTAATAATGAATTGGTAGAAAAAGTAGAGGAGCTCACCCAAAAAATAGAAACTCTAGAAACAGAGAAAGATAATGCTTATAAACCCGGCCTGGGGATGTTAATGAACGCTATACAAGTCCATCATCTAAAACTCTGGAAATCAGGTATAAATGAAAATTGGGAGTTAGCTAACTTCGAATTACACGAATTAGAAGAAAGGTTCGAAGATATTGAAAGATATAAAGAAAATAGCTCAAATATTAAGTCAATAAAAATGATTTATCCTCAATTAGAAGATTTGGAAAAACTAGTTAAAGAAAAGAATAAAGAAGAATTTATAAAAGAATATGAGCTTCTAACAGCTACTTGTAACTCTTGTCATCAAATTAATGACCACCCATTTATCAAAATTAAAGTTCCCAATACAGATAGTGAGAATCAAGTGTTTGAACAATGAAAATAATTAACACATCCAATATATCTTTTCGACTGTATCTATAACAGATGGGCCACCAGAACAACCACCAACTTCTTCTTCATAAATATCAGATTCATTGTGTTGTATTATCATCTTTCCAGATTTGTGTCTAGCGAATATTCCTGCTTCTATAGTATCGCCTTTACTTCCAAGAAAACAACTATCAGACAGAGTTACATAAACGGAGTCATTATTTAATTCAACTTTACAAGGTAAAGTCATTGCTCCAATTCCAAATTCAGCAAATTCGATTGTATATTCATATACCATTTTATTCGGCTTACTATCAATCTTTGTGAATCCAATTAATAAAACTAATATTGTTAGTAATAGTTTACTCATTTGGCTTTTCTAGTTTTACTTTTAACTCTGGCATCCCTACTAACTCGAAAGTAGCAGAAGCAAAAGAGACTTTGCCACCACTATTTATAACAGAATTATAAATATGATTGAATAATTTGTGTTTTGTTGTTCCTCTTTTCTTATAATCTACGACAAAGCGGAGAGTAAACTCAACCCAATTATCATTTACTACAAACATCAAAGTCGGTTCTACATTAGCATTTTCTATTAAATATTTCTTTACCATAATTTCCCAGTTTTCTTTTGCAAACTGAGAATATTCGACAAGATATTCATCTGAAGCTTTTTTTACAATCTGGTTAACCATTTCCAAATCAGAATCAAATGTAATTGGTAATACTATTTCGTCCCAAACGAACGGAAAGTCAGTTGAGTAATTCCGTACTGGCCCTTTGAAAATAAAGCTATTACTTATTTGCACTATTCGACCATTATAATTATCACTTTTTACCCATTCACCTATTTCCATAAGTGTAGTTTTGGTAACACCTATGTCTATTACATCGCCCTTTATTCCGTTAATCTCTATTCTATCACCGGGACTATATGAATTAGTTGTAAAAATAATAATCCACCCAAATACCGAAAGAATAACTTCTTGCAATGCGAAAGCTAGACCTGCTGTTATTAAACCTAGTGAGAGTCCAAACTGCTCCATATTACCAGTGAAAGAGAATATAGCAATTAGCCCAATTAGTATGTAGCTTAACAAACGTACTATTTTTTTAGTTCGGTATCTTGCGGAGTTATCCTTCACATTTTTATTTACATATCTTGTTATTAGACTTTTAAAAACGAAAATCAGAATAATCCAAAATAGGAAACCACCTAGTTGTAAAAACAGATCACTTGCCTCCATCTGCTTGAATTCTCCAAGAATTTTGTTGAGTTGATCTATCATTTTTTGCTCT
>JAUHXN010000289.1 GCA_030426865.1 bacterium
CAATTCGCAGTGGTTTTTGATTTTGCACCAGCTGATTAAGATCGAATTTTAAGATATCAGCTTGATAAACAATTAACTGATTCTGATTGAATATTTTCTGAAGATATTTTACTAAGTCTCTATCAAATTCAGTATTTATAACATTAGAATTCACTTTTTGTGAGGAATACATCAAACTATTTTTAAAATATATGTCACCTTTCAAGTTTTCATATTCAGTTGAAAAGTCTATGAATCCAAACAGTCTTTCATATTCAGTTCTTTTTACAAATTCTACAGAATTGGCGTTAATCAAATCTATCTCAACCCTTCTATTCTCAGCTAAACCTTGTTCATATTGGACGTTAGTAATTACAGATGGATTTATAGAATATTTAGTTTCTATTCTTTCTTTAGGAATCCCTTTCCCTATAAATACTTTTTCAGTTGCTAAGACTCTATCTCTAGCAAGGTTAATGTCATTACCTTCATCTGTTCCTGATGTACTTCCGTGTAAAACTAATTTTGCATCTGGATACTTATTTAGAATATCCACTAGTTTATTAAATATATTATTGTGATCTTCTAATGAATTATCGTATTCTGCGTTATTATAATATGAGTCTCTAATCCGACTAGAATTTTTATCAAAGAAAATAGCTAAAACTAATGGCGGAGTTGCAACCAATTTTTCACCTGTTTCTATATAGCTTTTACTATAATCGAATTTTGAATCTAAACTAAGAATTGGTTCGGGTCTTGGTTCTATTGGCTCTGGTTGTATAGGCATTTTAGGTGGAATAGGCGGGATATACACTTTTGGTTCATCAAACGCTAGTTTTATACCAACCGAACCGAATAAATTAAATGTACTTATATCTGCATCATTTAGCAATAAATCCATATCATTTGATACTCCTAATCTTTGGATAAAATATAGATTATCAGCGATTTTAATATTATTATAGAGAGATGCAGAAAGATTAAATACAGTAGAATTGAGAGTTGTGAAATCACCAGATGCATTAACTCTTTCAAAAAAGACCTTATCATCTAATTTAAAAGCAGCACCTGATGGTTGATCTATTACTTCCTTCTGAGTAAAGTTCCCAGATTGTTGTAAGTGAAAACTAGGAGAAATATTAAGATATAAAGGGCCATTAAATACAACTTCATCTATTAGTATATTAAAATCAATTCCTATATCATATGCATTGAATTTTACATCCAACTCTCTATTAGTTTTAACTAGTTCAACTTGATCTGTTGCTAAGTTTCTTGCAAAAGCAGTGTCTGGATTATCTAGAATCCCATTTTTTGTTTGATAACCAGCGTGAAAACCAACATTAAGAAAATCGAATAATCTATATTCTGCAAATAATCTTGCCTTAAGACTATTTCCTAATCCTGTTTCATAACATCCACAATTATCTATACCTTCAAAAACTTCAAAATTTGCATCATAATTTAGTAGTCCATAAGTAACATCAGTACCGATATAGTACGGTGATTCCTTTGCAATTAGACTGTTGGGAATAAGTATTGATATAAAAAATAGAAGGAAAATCAGAAATAATTTCATATTTATAAATTGCTAGTCATTTTTATTCCAAAATAAGTAAATCCGAGTGCTAGTACAATACTAGCAACAATATAAAGAAAAGCAATAGTAATTTCACCTGACTGAATTAATTTAAAAGTATCAAGCGAGAACGACGAAAAAGTAGTGAACCCTCCGAGAAAACCAACTAATAGAAATAATCTCAAAGTTTCATTTACAGATATGTTTTCGTAGAAGTAACCATACAAAAGCCCAATAGCAAAACTTCCTAAAATGTTGACGATAAATGTACCTAAAGGGTAAGATTTATCGAAGAAATAATACATGGATTTTTCCCCAAGAATTGAAATTTGGTACCTAAATACTGAACCAATTCCACCTCCTAGAAAAATGAAAAATAAGTCAGAAAACATCATAAACTCATATTTATTTGCTAATTATTTATATTTACATTTATAATTTATCAAAAATTCTTCTTAATTTGACAATCTAAAGTGTGTACTTATAATTAACTCAAGGTAAAACTATGAAGATTTTAAAAATTGTTTTAATTGCCGTTGCAGTGATTCTAGGATTATTTATTGTAGTAGGACTGTTTCTACCAACTACTATGTCAGTTGAAAAGTCAATAATAATTGATACCCCACCAAATGTACCTTATAGCCAAGTCACAAACCTTAGAAATATGCCAAAATGGGACCCATGGTCTAATATTGACAAATCTATGGAAACTAGTTATGAAGGTCCAATCGCGGGAGTAGGTGCTAAACGTTCTTGGAAAAGTAAAGACGAACAAGTTGGAACAGGATCGATGACTATTACAAAAGATGAACCATTCTCTAACATTGAAGTTGAATTAGATTTTGGAGATCAAGGAGTTGCAACTTCTTATTATAAATTTGAGAAAGTCGAAAATGGTAAAACTAAAGTTTCTTGGGGGTTTGATAGTGATGTTGACATTCCTATATTTGGAGGGTATTTATGTCTAATGATGGAACCAATGATTGAAAAAGAATATATTAAAGGGTTAGAAAGTTTAAAAGAGTTATCAGAAAGTATAGAAAACCAAAAAGACATCTCAGATAGAAAAATAACTATTGAAAAAGTAGAATCTCAAACTGTAATTTGTATGACTACAGCTACTACTCAAACTGACAATGATTTAGCTGAAAAAACGGGTGCCTCATACGGACAACTCCTTTCTAACATTCAAGTTAACGGTATGAAAATGACAGGCCCACTATTAACAGTTACTACTAAGTGGGAAGAAAATGCTTTCGTATTTGATAATTGTATTCCAGTAGAGAATATTAAAGGTGATTTATCAGCAAAAGTATTTGAATCAAAGACATATTCTGGTTATGCCTTGAAATTAGAACATTTAGGTTCCTATGATAACCTAAATAGTTCTTATGAAACAATCTTAGCTTACATAGCTCAAATGGGACTTGAAATCACTGAAAACCCTTGGGAAGTTTATATAAGTGATCCTTCTAATACACCAGAAGAAAAGTTAATTACACATATATATTTTCCAATTCAATAAACTAATCTAGGGGAGTTTTACTCCCCATTTTTTATGAAAATTTTAGTTGACTCTAATATAGTATTACTTAAAGAATCATTGGCTTTTGGTTTTGATGTAACTGTATTTGATGGAGGAGAACTGACTCCTAAACTACTGAAGGACTCTAAGGCGGAGGCACTTTTCGTACGCTCCACTACAAAATGTGACTCTGTTCTATTAGATAATTCTAATATAAAATTTATTGGTACAGCTACAGCTGGTATTGATAATATTGAAATAGATTATTTGAATAAGCACAAAATTGAATGGACAAATGCAGCAGGGTCCAATTCAATTTCTGTTGCAGAATATACTACGCTAGGAATACAAAGTTGGTGTTTAGAGAACTTAAAAGATATATCTGAGTTAACTCTTGGAATAGTTGGGTTTGGAAATATAGGTAGTAAAGTTGGAAAAATCTTTGAGAACCATTGTAAACAGTTATTAGTTAGTGATCCCTTCATTGATAATACCAAATCTATTAAAGTTAAATTGTGTGATTTAGACGAGCTATTATCCAAATCAGATATAATAACTTTTCATACACCCCTTGTAACAAATGGTGAACATCCTACATATAGGTTATTAGATGCGAAAAGGATGGAACTAGTTAAAAAAGAAACACTTATAATAAATGTAGCTAGGGGTGGTGTTGTTGATGAAAGTGCATTAAATATAGTTAACCACA
>JAUHXN010000017.1 GCA_030426865.1 bacterium
GTAGAATAGAAAATATGATTATTGCTTTTTTCATTTTATAAAATAAGGATAAGAAAGTACTAAAGCAAAAATAACACCCACCGACCCAGTTAAGAAAAACACAAAAAATTTAACTTTAATTAAAAATAGTAAAGAAAACTTGCAAATAGCTTAACTTTTTTTTTCTGTAGTTAAGAAATTAGAGGGAAAACTTAACTTTTTTAGTGAAGGTAATACTGAAAGGAATAAAAAAAGCCCATCCTAACTAAAGGACGGGCTTGTTTTTATGCTGGCGGAGAGACCGAGATTCGAACTCGGGGACGGGAAACCCGTCACAGCTTAGCAGGCTGCTGCATTACCACTCTGCCACCTCCCCAACAGTAATTATTCACAGTTGCGAATAATATAGACAGCCAACTTAATAGATAATTTTGAATATTAAAAACATTATTTGAAATAAATTGATACTTTTCTTTGTTATACCTAAAAATATATCTAATTTTGCATTCGATTTAATAGTTGATTTATAAAAACATATTAAATCATAAAAAAGAACATAATTCAAGCATTAAAAATTTAAGGTAGCTCTACATGAAAGAAGGAGTAATCATACAGGTAATTGGACCTGTAGTTGACATCGAGTTTTCGGACGGTAATATTCCCGAAGTATTAAATGCTATTAAAATCCCAACTAAGAACGTAGAAACTGGCGAAGAGCTAGACCTAATCTGCGAGGTGCAACAACACCTTGGAGAAAACAGGGTTAGAACTGTATCGATGGAGTCTACTGACGGACTAGTACGTGGAATGAAAGCGTATGACGTTGGAGAGCCAATATCTATACAAGTAGGACCAGAAATTCTTGGTCGTATGTTCAACGTTATCGGTGATCCTATTGATAACAAAGGCGATATAAAAGGTCTTCATACTTCACCTATCCACAGACCTTCACCTGACTTTAAAGTACTATCTACAACATCTGAGATGTTTGAGACTGGTATCAAAGTTATTGATCTTATCGAGCCATTCACTAAAGGTGGTAAAACTGGTCTTTTCGGTGGTGCTGGTGTAGGTAAAACAGTTATTATCCAAGAGCTAATTCACAATATTGCAAAGCAACACGGTGGTTACTCTGTATTCGCTGGTGTTGGAGAGCGTACTCGTGAAGGTAATGACCTTTACAGAGAGATGGAAGAATCAGGCGTATTGGACAAAACGGCACTTGTTTTCGGTCAGATGAACGAACCTCCAGGGGCGCGTTCTAGGGTAGCACTTACAGCACTTACAGCTGCTGAGTACTTCCGTGACGAAGAAGGTCGTGATGTACTACTTTTCGTAGATAATATATTCCGTTTCACTCAAGCTGGTTCTGAGGTTTCTGCACTATTAGGGCGTATGCCTTCAGCCGTGGGTTATCAACCAACATTGGCTACTGAGATGGGTGCATTACAAGAGCGTATTGCTTCTACTGACAAAGGTTCAATCACATCTGTACAGGCCGTTTACGTACCTGCGGATGACTTGACTGACCCTGCTCCGGCTAATACTTTCGCCCATCTTGATGCGAAGACTGTACTTTCTAGGGATATTGCGAACTTGGGTATTTACCCTGCGGTAGATCCTCTAGATTCTTCTTCTCGTATCATGGATCCGAATATTATCGGTCAAGATCATTATGAAACTGCTCAAAAATGTGTTCGTACTCTACAAACGTACAAAGATTTACAAGATATCATCAATATCCTAGGTATGGATGAGCTTTCTGATGAAGATAAAATCGCAGTTTACAGAGCTCGTAAGATAGAGAAATTCTTCTCACAACCATTCAACGTAGCTGAGCAATTTACTGGTTTTGCTGGTAGATATGTTACTATTGGCGATACAGTCGCTGGTTTCAAAGCTATTCTTAATGGTGATTGTGATGAGATACCTGAGAACTTGTTTACGTACAAAGGTACTATAGACGAAGTATTTGACACAGCTAAAAAACAAGGCGTATAGTAAGGTATTACTATGACAGATAAAAGTTTATACTTGGAGATAATTACTCCTAAAGAAGTTATATTTAAAGGTGATGTGCAATCGGTAACTGTACCGGGCTCTAAATCACCTTTCCAAATTCTATATAATCACGCACCTATAGTGTCTTCTTTGGACAAAGGTCAGATAAAGATAGCTGAACCAAGCAACAAAGAATTAGTTTACACTACTGGTACTGGATTCGTAGAATTGCAAAATAACCGTATTTCTATATTAGTAGAAGATGCAGTTATAGTAGAATAAGAGATTAAAATATTAGGCAGATATAGTGTTACTGTATCTGCCCTATATTATTTATATGTTTCGTATTCAATAATTTGAATTCACTAAAATAAAGTCATACCGCTATGGCACACGAAAAAATTCTGCAAGAAGGAATCACTTATGATGACGTTCTTCTTGTGCCCGATTATTCGGAAGTCCTTCCTCGCGACACATCGCTAAAGACAAAATTAACTGACGGAATAGAACTAAATATCCCATTTATAAGTGCGGCTATGGATACTGTGACTGATGCACAGATGGCTAGAGCTATAGCTCGTGAAGGTGGTATTGGTGTTATCCATAAGAATATGTCAATTACGGAGCAAGCGTCACAAGTTGACCAAGTTAAACGTTCGGAAAGTGGGATGATAATGGATCCTGTTACCCTAACGGTTGACAAAAAGGTCGGAGATGCAGTTGATCTGATGAATAAATATCATATTTCTGGTATTCCTATCATTAATAATGAAAAAGAATTGATTGGTATAATCACTAATCGTGATTTACGATTCAATCCTAATAAATCAGAAAGTATTGCTAATATAATGACAAAAGAGAATATCATTACTGCTCCTGAAGGCACTACGCTAGAGGAAGCAGAAGAGATATTGCAACATCATAGAATTGAAAAATTACCTGTAGTAGATGGCAATAATAAGCTTTGTGGTCTAATTACATTCAAAGATATTCAAAAGAAAAAGAATTTTCCTCAAGCTTGTAAAGACTCTCATGGTCGTTTACGAGTTGGTGCTGCCGTAGGAGTTACGTCAGACACTATGGATAGAATAGATGCTCTTATTTCTTCTGGTGTAGATGCAGTATTCGTAGATACAGCACACGGTCACTCGCGTGGTGTATTAGAAACTGTAAAGAAAATAAGAGATGCCTATAAAGATTTGCAGATAATCGGTGGTAATATAGCTACGGAAGCAGCTGCTTTGGCATTAGTCGATGCAGGTGTTAATGCTGTAAAAGTTGGTATTGGTCCTGGTTCTATTTGTACTACAAGAATAATAGCCGGAGTGGGTGTACCACAACTAACAGCTGTTATGAACGTAGCTATGGGATTAAAAGGAACTAATATACCACTTATTGCAGATGGTGGTATAAAGCAAACGGGCGATATAGCAAAAGCTATAGCTGCTGGAGCAGACTCTATTATGATTGGTAGTATGTTTGCCGGTCACGAAGAGTCACCAGGGGAGAAAATCATATTCGAAGGTCGTTCATATAAAATGTACAGAGGAATGGGTTCTATTGGAGCTATGAAAACTGGCTCAGCTGATAGATATTTCCAAGATATGGAAGACGAGATTTCCAAATTTGTTCCAGAAGGAATAGAAGGAAGAGTTCCTTTCAAAGGTCAGGTTAGCGAGACACTTTATCAACTCAAAGGTGGTCTAAGATCATCTATGGGGTATTGTGGCTGCAAAGATATACCAACTATGAAAGAGAATGCTAAATTTATAAAAATTACGAATGCGGGTATCAAAGAGTCGCACCCACATAGTATTCGTATTTCTAAAGAAGCACCTAATTACTTTGTTTAAATAAATAAAAGTTTAACATTATGGCTAAAAAAGCTACAAAAGAAACTACCAAAAAGTCAACAGCAAAAGCTGCTCCCAAAAAAGCTGCAGCTAAGAAAGAAGCTGCGCCTAAGAAAGCCGCAACGAAAAAAGCTGACACTAAGAAAGTTTCTACGAAAAAAGAAAAATCTGGAGCTGACAATTCTATAGATAGAGAACTGATGACATTCACTCCTTATCCTGAACTAAACGATATGAGATTAGAACAGGTTAGGTTTATGATAAGCGATCAGAAACTTGATGCTATGATTGTAACTCACATGCCTACAGTTAGGTACCTAACTAAGTTTTCGGGTTCAAATGGAGCACTATTAATTACTCCTACAGATTTACACTTTTTCACTGATGATAGATACGAAGAATCAGTAAAAACAGATTTGTATGATTTGCCTAATATGACTGTTCATATAACTCGCGATGTATGGCAATACATGGTTGATGCTAAAGTATTAGCTAAAATCAAGAATCTAGGTTTCGAATCGGATAGAATAGCATATACAGAAGCTGTAGATATCAGAAACGTAATCAGACCAGTAAAATTCAAACCAGCTCCTAAAGAAGTAGAACCATTCACTATGCCAAAAGCACCAGTTGAATTGGATCATATCAAAGCTGCTTGTAAAATAGCTGAGTCAGTTTACGAAACTATGAAGAAGAAAGTGAAAGTCGGTATGACTGAAATTGAACTTCAAAGTGAATTGATTTACGAAGCTCGTAAACAAGGTTCGGAAGGTGAGCCATTCAACCCAATCGTTTTGGCTGGGGAAAGAACTTCTATGCCTCACGGTCGTCCGTCTCATAGAAAAATCAAAAAAGGCGATTTGATACTTTTAGATTTTGGAACTATGATAGAAGGTTTCGGTTGCGATATTACTAGAGTATTCTGTATGGGCAAACCAACTAAAGAGCAAGAAAACGTTTACAAAATAGTACACGAAGCTAAGCAAAAAGCTATTGACAATCTACGTCCAGGTATAAATGGAAAGATTTTAGACGAGTATGCAAGAAAGCATATTGAAAAAGCTGGCTATGGTGAAAACTTCAAACATTCATTAGGTCATGGTATCGGTGTGGCAGCTCACGAAATGCCTTTCATTACTTTCAGAAAAGAAGAAAATGTACCAGTTGGGGTTGTATTAGCAATCGAACCAGGTATCTACTTCGAAGGTAAATGGGGTATTAGACTAGAAGATAACGTACACGTAACATTTGACGGTGCTGTTCCATTTACTAATGCTCCTGCTGAATTACCAGTAGTTAAATAAGTAAATTATTACGGCAATGACAGATAAAAAAGTTCTAGTATTAGCTTATTACTTCCCACCTATGGGACTTAGTGGGGTACAAAGAACTCTGAAATTTGTAAAATATTTGCCAGAATTTGGTTGGGAACCAATAGTTCTCACTACAAATTCTGGCTCTTATTATGCCTATGATGACTCTCTTTTAAATGAAATAGAAGAGAAGAATATAAAAATATACAGAACGGATGATGAAACATCCAAACCTCGTAGCTATCCCTCTACTTTTGTCCAGAAAGCCGGAAGATTTATAAACGGAATATTCCGTCAACCAGACAGTAAAATATACTGGAAAAAAAAGGCGATAGAGTCTGGAAGTAAAATAATAGAAGAGATAAAACCAGATGTCATATTCTCTACTGCTCCTCCATTTACTAGCCATCTGGCAGCGGCTGAGTTAGCAGATAAATATGGAATTCCTCTAGTGCTAGATTACAGAGACCAATGGTATGGTAATCCATTTAATGTAATGCCGACGAAGTTTCATAAGCACTATAATAAGAAATTAGAAGCAGAAGTATTATACAAATCGAGTAAGATTGTAGTTATATCAAGGGAACAGAAAGAACGACTGTTGAAAAATTATAAGTTGTTAAAATATAATGACATCAGTATCGTATCTCATGGATATGACAAAGAGGATTTTGAGAAAGTCGAGTCAAGATCGGATAAAAGTGATTTCGTTATTACACACTCTGGTTTGTTCCAAGACAATAGAAATCCGAAACCATTTTTTGAAGCATTTAGAAAACTAATTGATTCGAACCCGATTGATAAGAATCGAATAAAATTAAAATTAGTTGGTCTGATGAGAAAAAATCATCAGAAGCAGATAAAGAGATTGAAATTAGAAGATAATGTCATATTGACTGGCAATGTCAGTCATAAAGATGCTGTAACACATATTATGCAATCCGATGTACTTTGGATTTTGCAAAATGATGATGTAAGAACTCCAGGGAAACTCTACGAGTATTTCGGAGCAAAAAAGCCAATACTAGCTACAATGCCTAAAAGCTATATGAGAGAATTGGCAGTGTCATCGGGTATTGCCCTAACGGCAGAACCAAATGATAAAGATGATATATATAAGGCACTTTGTACTTATTATGATTTATGGAAGAGAAACTCATTACCCAAAGGTAGTGATGAGTTTGTAAGTAGTTATGATAGAAAAGTATTAACTGAAAATCTATCACAAATATTAGCTTCTTCTTCCAATATATAATAGTATTTAGTAATTTTGAGAATATAATTTTATTAACTATTTAAACGGAGGTATTTTTTTATGAATTTAATAAAAAAATTATCACTTTTGACTGCATTAGTTGCAGTTATGTTCGCTTTCAATGCTTGTGAAGAAGATACAGTAGCACCTGTAGAAGATACACCTAGTGCACCTATAGATTTACAAGCTACTTCTATCAATGACAATACTGTTCATATCAAATGGAAAGATGCTAGCGATATAGATCTAGAGCAACTAAAAGACTATACTATCACATACTATCCATCAAACACTAGCTCTGAAAATGCTCCAGAAATGAGTGCTTCAAAATCAGGTGACCCTGTAGAAATCTCTGGCTTGGATATGGATAAAGAATACACTTTTGAAGTAGTAACTAACTATGACAATGGTAATTCTTCTTCAGCTTCAATGATCAAATGGGCTCCGGCTATGAGATTCGTACAAGTTGAAGCAAATACTATAAAGCTATATGCTTCTGATGTAACTGCTCAAGGTAGCGGATTAGCACTTTACGAAGATGATGGGTTAGGAGATTTCTTCCCAACAGTAAAAACTGTACTTCAGATTACTGAATGGAACTTAGGACTTAGCACAAAAGGTGGTAGCATAAAATTCGGTTCAGCTTCTATGCTTGATTATGATGGTGCTTCTACAGCAACTGAGTCTGCTGAAGTTGCATCTGCAATACCTGCTGAAAGTTTAAATGCTGTATTTGACTCTCAAGCATTAGATAACATGAACTATAGCCAAGATTTACATGATTTGACTAATGCTACTTCAAGCGTTGTAATTTATGTAAAACATACTAATGCTAATAACGAAGTACACTATGCAAAAGTATTTTTGAAAAATGTAAACGGTAGTTTCTTACAAGGTGCTGCTGGCAGTCAATATGTAGAAGCGGAGATTTCTTACCAAGTTAACGCTGGTTTCCCTTACGCTAAGAAATAATAATCAAAGGTAAAAAACAATGAAAAAATTATTTGTAGCTATATTGATTTCTGTTTCTGTTATGGGCTTAGCTCTAACTCAAATGGATATCAATGCACAATCAGGATTAACTGGTACGACGGTAAGTCTATCATCTGAATTTATTAATTCTAGTGTTTCGATAGACAAGGAAAGAGCAGTTGAATTATACAAAGCTGGTCAAGCATTGGCATTCAAGTCTAATGGTAAACTTTACTTTGTTATGAATGCAGCTGGTAACTTAGATACTAAAAGCCTTATAAAGCACGCTGGTGGCGATTATACAATCGGTGGTTCAGTAAAGTCTGCTAAGGGATTTAATTACATTATCGCTAATTCATATAACTAAGGAGTAAATCATGAAAAAAATACTATTAGTATTATTGCTATCAGGTTTACTTTTTGCTTGTGGCGGTAACGAAGATAAAGATACTCCTGCAGAAGAAGAAGTGCAAGAGCAAGTTGACAATATGGAAGAAGCTGCTGATGAAGCAGGTGAAGCTATTGAAGATGCGGCTGAGGATGTAGCAGAGGAAGCTGAAGTAGCTGCTGAGAAAGTAAAAGAAGCAGTAACTGGCGAATCTACAAAATCAACAAATGGTGGCTGGACTGGAAAAGTTGTGAAAATGACTGATTTCCTTTCTGGTAACTACGAAACACTAAGCGTAGCTAGAGTAAAAGAACTAGTTATGGCTGGTCAGTACGTTGGTTTCTTGTCTAATGGTACTTTCTATATGGTGTATAATGCTGCCGGAAACTACGATTGGAAAGGTCTTGCTAAAGTTGCTGGTGAAGAATCAGTAACTATCCAAGGTAAAGTAAGTAAAGTAAATGGTATTTCTATTATAATGGCTACTAACATAGCTAGCTAATGGTTAACTAACTTTACTAGATTATAAGAGCCACTCTTGATAAAAGGGTGGCTTTTTTTATTATTTGGTTTATAAAGTAGAGTTAGATAGCCACGTCGCTTTGCTCGCTATGACATATTATTATGTGGAGACGTATTGTTTACACTGAGCGCCGTCGAAGTGCATACGTCTCAGAGATGACCTCGTCACTCTGAATGAGCGAAGCGATTGAAGAGTCTAGGTGAAAACTTGTCACAGTGAGCGAAGTATTCCAACCAAGCTGAAGACTTGGGCTATCTTATTTCATCAAAACGTGATTTCAAGTTGATTAAGATTGTTAAGATACTCTCGAACTGTGGAGGTGCCTAACCAAAGGCGTGTAAGTGCTTCCGGGTGTCTCAGCAACCAAAGAAGGTTAACAAACGAAGACGATTCTGAAATTTATGAACCGTTGTTACCACCCCGTCCTGCTTCGCAGTCCACCCCTCGAGAGGGGAATTTAACGAAGTGATTCAAACAACTTTACACTTTCTGTTTGCCGGCTGATTTGATTAGTAGTACCACACCGAGTATAATTAGTGGTAAGCTTAGGAGCTGTCCCATATTCAAAAACATTCCATTTTCAAATGCTGATTGGTTCTCTTTTGTGAACTCTATTATGAATCGTGCACTAAATATCATTATCAGAAATCTTGAGAATAAAGCGAAATCAGCAGTCTTCTCTTTCCATTTGTTATAGTGCATCCAAAGTACAACGAATATACCCAAATAAGCTATTGCTTCGTACATTTGTGATGGATGGCGTGCGATTTCATCAACTCTATGAAAAACAACTGCCCACGGAAGATCTGAAGGTAATCCTAGTATTTCAGAATTGAAAAAATTACCTAGTCGTATGAAAAATCCGGCAGAAGCAACCACAATCACTATTCTATCTACAATCCATGGATAAGAAATATCTTTGTTTTTCTGTGCAAATATGTAAAGTGATGTAAGGATACCTAATGCTGCACCGTGACTAGCTAATCCGCCATTCCAGACCTTTAGTATTTCTAATGGGTTTGATAGGTAATATGATGGTTCATAGAAAAAGCAATGCCCCAAACGAGCACCAATGACTGTTCCTAATATCATATATACAGTTAGTGAGTCTAATTGCTTTTGAGTATGTCCTTCGTGTTTAAATACCTTATGAATTATCTGGTATCCTAAGACAAAAGATAAAGCAAACAGTAATCCATACCATCGTATTTTGATTATTCCAAAATCAACTATTTCAGGGCTCACAGCCCAATCAATGTAAGCAAAAAAATGTTCGATTATTTAATCTCCTTATTCGTTCTGTGTTCTGCCCAAAGGAATTTGTCCCTTAGTACATCGAAGAACGAACTATTCTCAGGTTCTACAAGTTTTACAGTTTCTTCAGACTTTCTAATCTGAATTATATCACCATTTTTAATTTTTTTTCTGACTTTGCCGTCAGCTACTAGTTTCAACTCACCTGTTCGGCTATAGACTTCGAATTCTAATTGTTGATTATCAGGTACTACCAAAGGTCTATGAGTAAGTGAATGTGGTGAAACTGGAGTAATACAAAATACAGGAGAGGTTGGGAAAATAACAGGTCCACCTGCTGAAAGACTGTATGCAGTCGAACCAGTTGGTGTCGATATTATTAATCCATCAGCAAAATATTCACCTATAAAGTGTTTATTGGAGTATGCTTTTATCTCAACCATGTGAGAAGTTTCGCTTTTTTCTATTACCATATCGTTGAGAGCATAAATAGTCTCACCATCAATAGTAGTTTCTATAGCAGAACGAGTAATAACCTTATAGTTGCCCTTCATCAGGTCTTTGAGGGTTTGCTCCAGTCCGCTAACTACGAATTCGGCCAAAAAACCGAGTTTACCTACGTTGAATCCCATAATAGGAACATCGGAAGTAATATATGATTGGACAGCAGAAAGTATAGTACCATCACCACCGAATGTGATAATGACATCAGCAATATCATCATAATTAGAGCGATTACAAACTCTAATATCGGGCATACTTTCGCCATATTTCTTAACTAAAGTCTCAGAAACACAGACATTTGCACCGAGTTTCTGTAGAATCTCTATTGCCTTTACAGCAAGTTCTTCAGCTTCGGGTCTGTCTATTGCTTCGAATATGGCATAAGTTATCATATCTTAAGCTAGTAATTCTGCTAGGTCAAACATATAAGGTTGTAATTCTTTTCTCTTAGTCCAAGTCTCTGGGAACGGAGTATAAGTTATGTTGTGATGTACTCGACCTACTAGCACATTAGTTTTGCCTGCTAGTAATGCATCTACTGCCGATAATCCTAAGTGACTAGCTAAAGTTCTATCTCTAACTGTAGGTGAACCACCACGTTGGATATGGCCTAGTACAGCACATTTGGCGTCTATATTGTATTCTGTTTTTAGAGCTTCTGCTAGCTCATAAGCACCTTTATACTTGCCGCCACCTTCTCCTATTACAATTATAGTACGGTTGTGGAATCCAAGTTGAGTGTATTTTTCATAAAGTATTTCTAGATTGGTAACAGCTTCTGGAACCGATATATACTCAGCTCCACAAGAAATCCCAACTTCCATTGCTATATGTCCTTCGTGACGACCCATTACTTCTACGATGAATACTCGACCGTGTGAATCGGCAGTATCACGAACTCTATCTATTGCTTCTGCTGCAGTGTTACATGCAGTGTCGAACCCAATCGTGTAATAAGTACCATACAAGTCATTGTCTATAGTACCCGGTGTACCTACTATTCTAATTCCGTGCTCTTTGAATAGTGCATGAGCTCCTTTCAAAGTACCATCACCACCACAAGCAATTAAACCGTCAATATTATTGTCTTTTAAGTTTTTAGCTCCTTTCGCTCTTCCTTCTTTTGATAAGAATACTTCCGAACGACTTGTCTTGAGTATAGTACCACCTTGAGACACTATATTTACAGTGTCTTTTCTTTCTAAATTTCTAAAGTTACCTTCCATCAAACCTTCATAACCACCGACTACACCTATCACTTCTAGTCCTCTGGCTAATCCCGTTCGTACTACGGCTCTGATGTGTGCGTTCATTCCTGGGGCATCGCCACCACTAGTCAAAATAGCTATTCTTTTCATTCTAATATACCTTCTTTATTTCCTCTATATCCTGCTAGAAAATCGCGTATTTGCATAACTTTTTTTCCTTCAGGTTGTATTACTAATACTTTAACAGTTCCAGTCGCAGTTTGTAACAGAAAATTATCATTTTTTATTAAATAATGCTTAGGTTTTGTGTGAATTTCTGATGAAAATTCGCTTTTTAGCAATTTCACTTTCTTTCCGTCTAATATGGTCCAAGCTCCAGGAATCGGAGACATCCCATTTATGAAGTTCTTCAAGTCTTTTGCTTCCATATTAAAATCAATACGGCAATCTTCTCTAAATATTTTTGGGGCAGGTGTCGCCAAACCATCATCTTGAGCTATTCTATTGTAGTTACCACTAAGTAATTGCTCGCAAGTCTCTACGGCTAACTCAGCTGCCAATGGCATTAGCTCGTCGTGAAGCTCACCAGCAGTCATTGACTCACCTATTGGAACTTCTCTTGTACCAACTATATTGCCCGTGTCTATGTTCTCATCGAGGATGAACGAAGTTACGCCGCTTTTCTTCTCACCTTTAATTATTGCCCAATTTATAGGTGCAGCGCCTCTGAACTTAGGCAACAAACTAGTATGTACGTTGAAGGAAGCTATTTTGGGTAAAGTAAATACTGCCGTTGGCAATATCCTGAATGCTACTATGCAGAATATATCAGCATTGATATCTTTCAATTCATTTATAAAGTCTTCATCTTTCAAAGATACGGGTTGCAATACTCGTATTCCCAATTCCTCTGCAGCAGCTTTCACAGGAGAAGGCATCATCTTCTGCCCTCTACCTTTGGGTTTGTCTGGTACAGTAACAACTACTGGAATATCATACTTTTCATGAAGTGATTTCAGAGTCGGAACAGAAAAATCTGGGGTTCCCATGAAGACTATTTTAGGTCGACTCATTGCTTCACTCCTGTACTACCGAAGCCGCCTTCTCCTCTGTCTGTTTCATCTAGAGATCCTACTTCGTTCCAACCAATATGCTCATATTGTGCTATTACTAGTTGTGCAATTCGATCGCCACGTTCTATAGTGAAATCTGATTCGCCAAAATTTGCAAGTATAATCTTAATCTCTCCACGATAATCACTATCTACAGTTCCGGGTGCATTTAGTGCGAATACACCATTTTTAGCAGCCAATCCACTACGTGAACGTACTTGACATTCGTAACCACTTTCTAGCGCAATAGCCAGATTAGTAGGTATCATTTTCACTTCGCCGTGCTTTATAGTTATCGGCTCTTCCGTTGCTGCATATACATCCATTCCTGCCGAGCCACCAGTAGCATAACTCGGTAGTGGCAAATCATTATACTTTTCGTCTATTCTTCTAATCTTTACTTTCATTATCATTTTTTGGTTTCTTATCTACAATATCATCTTTTCTCCAACCAGCGAAATTACGAACTTCTTTTTCGCTATTTTCACCCGAATCGCGGCTTCTTCTTTGGACTTGCGATCTCCCTAACTCGTCTTTTCTACGAGGTAGTTTTTTTATATCATCGCGTCTTGGTCTCGATTCTCTATCTGAGCGAGGTCTATCCCCTTCTCTGCTTTCTCTTCTAGGAGGTCTATCGCCGCCTCTATCATCACGGTTGAATTTTGGTCTTTCGCTATCACGATCATCTCTACGAGGACGGTCTGCACCTTCTTCTTTACGGCGTCTGCCTATTCTGTCTTCACTAAATGGTCTAGATTCACGATTAAATCGAGGTTTACCGGCTCCGCCGCCATCTCGTCTAGGTGGTCTATCACCACTTCTTTTATCTCGGTCAAATTTCGGTCTGTCTCCATCAGAGCTCTGACCACGCCCTTCGTTGCGACGAGGACTAGACGCACGAGGGAATCGAGGTCTGTCTGCACGTTTTTCTTTATGCACAAATCCGCCACGATCGTCTCTTCTTGGTCCGCGGTCGTCGCGTCTAGGTCTTTCATCACGACGGTCATCGCCACTATCATTGTGCTGATAGCTTGACTCAGAAGCACGTTCTACGTATTTGATTTTATCCAAAGGCAATCCAGAAGTATTACCTTGTATAACAATAACGAATTCCATCTTGACTTTTTTATCTTTAAACTTGTCATACAGCTCTTGGATAGTTCCGTAGTGATGAGTTTCATTTTTCATAGTAAGATTGCAAGCCAGATAAGCTCTCCTATTAGGGATAACTTGCACTGCATCTTCTAGTAAAGGCATAAGACGATATGGCGTTTCAAGCAGACAAAAAGTATCATCATTCATCGATAGTTTTCTTAGTTCAGCTACTCTCTCTGGTGATGTACGAGACAAGAAACCAGCAAAGTAGAATCGCTCTATATCGAACCCACAGCGTACCAAAGCAGTCATTATACTAGTAGCGCCAGGTAGTACTTGCACATCCAAATTGCGGTTAACAGCAGTATTGATAAGCTGATTACCGGGGTCGGCGAAGGCAGGAGTACCACAATCAGAGATTAGAGCAATTGTTTTGCCTTCCTCTATCATCATAATAAACTCAGGATATCGCTCATCCTCGTTTTTCACAGTTATACTGTCCAGCTCTTTGTCCAAACTGAAGTATTTAAGTAATGCTGCAGCTTCTTTGTAGTTCTCGCAGAGTACTAAGTCCGCCTCACGCAGTACGTTGAGGGCGCGTATTGTAATATCATTATAGTTACCGATAGGAGTTGATACTACGTACAACCTACCTTCTTTGGGAGTTAATTTACTCAATTTCGTATTTCTAGTTAGTTTACAGATTACAAATTAATGAAAATAACGCTCAACTCGAAGTATTCTTTTATAGGTGGGGTGTTAGGTGGGGGAAAGTAAAGTTTATTCGGGTAAATTATCATATCTCTTGTTACAATCTTTTTCTAATTGTATCAGTTCTTCTTTCTTGTAGATTATAATACCATTTTCTTGATAATATTTATTAAGCAAGTTCTCTTGCCTTTGAGCATCACCATTTGGACAGAATTCATTAAATAAATCAATGAATTGAAAGATGTGTTCTCTGTAACAATTAGAAACGAATCCGCTTAGATTCTTATCATTATAACTAGCATTGATGAAGAACCTTGGCCATCCACTTTCAATTAAACAACCATTTGCAGTATGACTTCCTAATGAATCTGTTTTTATAATTAACTCTTTTAATTTGTTTTGATCCTCAATTGAAACAGGGTACGACGCAATAGTATCATAATGATATAAATCACCTTCGTTCCCAATTTCTGTGGTATCTAGGAAATTCATTCTTGGATACTTATCCATTACATACAATTCAGCATTATCAATCTGATAAACTGTATAACCAACAACTGCTAAACCCGAACCTTTAGGTATTGATACTGATGCAGAGACATTGCTTTGACCGTAAGCAAAGTTCGAAAGAGTAAGAAATGAAATAATTATAATAAGTATGGTTTTCATGTAGGCCTTAGACCTATACAATGTTGTTGAGGTATTTGTATTTTACTATTCTCTAATATAATAAAATAACGCTCAACTCGAAGTATTCTTTTATAGCTGGGGTGTTAGGTGGGGTTAGATTGGTATTTTTTGTATATTTGAAGGAATTATTAAATTTTAGTGAGAATTAAAGTGAAATTAATTGTACAAATTGCAATGCTATTCCTTTTAGTTGGCTGTTCATCTCATTCATCAGATTGGAATTTTGAAAAACCAGACTATAAAGAAATTGAAATTAGTATTAAAGATGAAAATTCGAATCTCTTTTATGATTCGCTAATGAATAGATACAAAGTAGTAGACACTACACTTTCTTTAGAAGAAAAAAGACATCTTTATTACGGGTATGTTTTTCACGAAGATTATTCACCTTATTTTGGTTCAGATTATGATGATAGCTTAAGCGTACTAATGCAAAGCAATAATTATGATAGAGTAACGCTAGAGAAGATTGTACGTATTGGAAATCTAGCTGTGGAATCTAACCCTTTTAATGTTACAGCAATTAACTATCAGTTGTTTGCATTTGATAAACTGGGTGATACGGAAAGTTTTCAAAAGAGGATGACGCAAGCAACTATGATTGTTGATGCATTGATGAGTACTGGAAAAGGACTAGAGATAGATGATCCAATATTTGTTATATCAACTTCTCATGAATATTTTTTACTTAATGTTTTAGGTTTTAAATTTGGTGGCGAACAAAGTCTAATGGGACAATGTGATTACTTAACTATTCAAGAAAATGATGCAGATGTAAAAGGGTTATATTTCGATGTCTCTCCTTGCCTAAACTCTTTATCAAAATTTTTAAAAGAAGAGTAAAACTAAAAAATCGAAGACAAAGAATTCTAATTAAAATATCAACAATTACTATGAAAAAAATAATACTAATTCTTCTCTTCTCTGTCTCAGCAGTTACTTTAGGACAGATGAATAATACAATGAAATTCCAATCCGCTGAGTTTTTATATGAAAAAGGTGATTTTAAAACAGCATATCATTTGTTAAAAGACTTTAAGTCTGATGTTGATGAGGAAGACCCTTTATACAATAATATTGTTTTGCTGACCGCTTCTTCCCTTTTTAAACTGGAACAAGAAAGCAGATTGAAAGGTGAATACGATGTAGCTCTCGATTATGCTTTTGAGTCTTTAGATATAATAAAAGAAGGAATTGAATTAGAAATCGAGAATTTTGAAGCTAGAGAGTATTGGATGCATAAGAATATAGTAAATTCATATTTTGGTCAAGGTGAAATTAATGATGCTAATGATTATAAAGAAGTACTATATGAAGCTTATGAAGAGGGCAAATTACCAGAAGGATTAGATAGATGTTTTAACTTTTCATACTTCAAGTGGGATGATAAAAATATTTGGGGTTATGAATACTATCCGGAATTAGGTGATCCCGAAACCGAAGGTAGTTTTTCGAAAATAGTATATTTCATTTATAGTACAAACTCTGATGGAACTGATAACGAACAATTATTTAGACTACATGTATTAAAATTCCATAAGCTAGGAAATAGTGACATTGATTTTGATTATGTTTTGACTCTTCGTGCTGGCTCAGAAACCAATGAATCAAGTAGAACCCTTTATTCCTATACTTACAAAAAGGACTTTGACTACGAAAAACTACAAAAGGATATAAAGGAAGTCTTGACAGAAGTGTTTAAACCCAACGAAAAAACTGATGATTAATAAACTAAACCTACCCCCAATAAAAGCGACACAAAAGACTGGCGAGGAAGTAATAACAAACAACGGAGCAAAAACAGAATTTAGTTTGCTTGACTTTTGGCGATGGAGTGTTTCCGATTTAATTAGCAACGCAACTCGTGGAATATTAGCTGAGTTTATTGTTGGAACTGCACTTGGGATAGATATGAGGGCGCTTAGAGATGAGTGGGACGCTTATGATTTGATTACAGAAGAAGGTATTAAAATAGAAGTAAAGTCATCAGCTTATATTCAGTGTTGGGATCAAAAAAAACACTCAGCTATAACATTTTCAATTAGAAAAACGAAGAGCTGGGACTACGAGACTGATACACGAATAAAAGAATCAAAGCGACACGCCGACATTTATGTATTCTGCCACTTAAAACACACAGACCAAGAAACAATAGACCCACTGAAAATGGAACAATGGGATTTCTATGTACTTCCTACCTCACGTCTTGATAATTACGAACGTAGTCAGAGTTCAATTACACTAAACTCCCTCAGAAAACTCACTGATGCAAAGCCATATTCTGAACTCAAATCAGCAATAGTGCATGCTAGCCCTAAATAAACTCACCCCCTGATTAAATACACCAGCGTTCTATTCGTTAGGATAAGTCAATGTATATAATACTAGACTTATGAAATGAAAAATATTTATTTACTTCTACTCTTTCTAGTTCCTTTTGCATCTTTTTCACAAGATAGCGATTTGGGTAATTGGATGATATACTTCGGTAATAAAGACTTTAGTGATAGATTCAATTGGCATCACGAAGTGCAGTACAGAAATTACAATGCGATAGGTGATTTGGAACAATTGCTTCTCCGTACTGGTCTTGGTTATAATCTGACCGAGGGGAATAATAACATTCTACTGGGCTACGGCTATATACTTAGTCAGAATTACTTAGATCTAAGTGATGAAAAATTCGATGTCAACGAACATAGAATATACCAACAATTCATAACCAAACAATCAATCGGAATTGTAAATCTGCAACATAGATATCGATT
The DNA here is from genome assembly GCA_030426865.1 of bacterium. GTDB lineage: Bacteria > Bacteroidota > Ignavibacteria > Kapaibacteriales > UBA2268 > PGYR01. The sequence continues at coordinate 17,627 of JAUHXN010000017.1, forward strand.
CGAACAACGTTTCGTAGAAGATGATTTCAAACTTAGATTCCGCTATTTTCTCGCTTTTAATATACCACTCAATAATGAAGAATTAGTTGATAATACGACTTATCTTTCTGTTTACAATGAACTTTTCATCAATACAGAGGCAAATGTTTTTGACCGTAACAGACTCTACGGAGGCATAGGGTACAAAGTAAACAGCGACGTTCGTTTCGAGCTTGGCTATATGAATCAATTTTTAGGAAATAAGAATCGAGATCAGATTAATATAGTTTCTTTTATTAATTTATAAGTCTTGAAATATAGAATCGACAAATAACAATAATTATATATGGCATATAAAAAATTAAAATATTGGTTCGATAAAGACTTGGCGATTATGCTATCGGACAAAATTTGCGAAGTAAAACCAGATTTCAACCGAAAAGATTTCGTAAATAATGTAGATAGGGGTGTAGTAGAGTTAGAACTAAAAGATAGAGTAGAGCTAATGGCTGACGAACTCTATAAGGAACTCGGAGAGGATTACACAAGTGGTATCCGAACTCTTATGAAAATAGTTGGGCCTGAAAATCCGAATGAAACAGGGATGTTCACAGAATACTATTGGTTGATGCCCATAGCAAAGTATATAGAGAAATATGGGTTAGACGATTTTGATATATCTATGAGAGCAATAGAAGAGATTACTAAGCGAAACACCGGCGAATATGCTATCAGACCATATATTGTTGCCCACCCAGAAAAGACTATTAGTGTAATGCATGAGTGGTCTAAAAATGAAAACTTCCACATTCGTAGATTGTCTTGCGAAGGCCTTAGACCACGACTACCGTGGGCAAAAAAATTGGATATGTTTATAGAAAACCCCAATCGAATAATTCCAATACTAGAAAATCTGAAAGATGACAAGGTTAAATATGTCCAAAACTCAGTTGCTAATTGTATAAATGATATACTCAAAGACAACCTAGAAATAGGACTAGCACTAATAGAAAGTTGGAGCAAAGGTCAAATAGGCAAGGAAAGACAATGGATAATAAAGCATGCCACTAGAAAGCTAGTAAAGTCTAAAAATGATTGGGCTTTGAAGGTTATGGGTAAAGTAATATAAAATGTGTGTAGTAAAGAAGCCTTATCTATTTTTGAATGTCATAACGAGGAAATTTCAGCTTGCTGAAAAGACTTGCTAGCCAAGCCAAAGGCATAGTTATCCCATGAATTATTAATAACTGATATGTATGCAATACGTCTCTACACCACCTCCACTTCCTTACTCCCCATAAAGAAAGTCTTCATTTTGCCTTTGCCTTTGATTTCAATTTCACCACGCTCTACGTAGTCGAATACTTCGTATTCAGAAACGGCTTCTTTGAAACGTTCGGAGACGTGGACTTGACCAGCTATTGATGATGATTCCATACGGCTTGCTGTGTTCACTGCATCAGACCACATGTCGTAGATGAACTTGTTCTCGCCTATCACACCAGCTACTACTGGACCGCAATCTAGACCTATACGTACCTCTATTTTGGTGCCATCAGCAGTCTGGTAATCTTCCATCATAGCTTTTACTTCTAGTGCCATCTGTGCAGCTCTATGGGTATTGTCATATTGTACTTCGGGGATGCCCGCAGCTGCCATATAACTATCACCAATAGTTTTTATCTTCTCTAAGCCGTACTTATTAGCAATACTGTCGTATTTGGTGAATATCTTGTTGAGCGCTTCTACTACTCGGCGAGGGTCTTCATCTTTAGATAGTTCAGTGAAGTTTACAATGTCAATAAACACTATCGATGCCTGTGTGAAGTAATCCGAAATAGGATGTTCTTTCTTCTTCAATCGATTGGCGATGGATACCGGTAGTACATTGTATAACAATTTATCTGAACGTTTAAGTAGTCTGTAAATCACAAACATGACAACAGCCATAAGTACTACAATAGCAATAGAGAAGTAGAGAATTAACTGCTCTCTCTTTTCTTGCTCAGCTATTCTTATCTTTTGTTTTTCTATTTCCTTTTGCTTTAGGTCGTCTTCTCTTGCTTTTTCTAAGGCTGCTATTTTGTCGTTATTTTCTTGTGAGAAGACTGAATCTTTAAACTTTATATGTTCTTTGTATGCTTGATAAGACTTATTTAAATCTCCTTTTAATTCATACGCTTCTGCAAGATTCCCTAAAAACATACTTCTATAATTTAATTCACCTATCTCCTTAAATATTTTAATTGCTTGCAAAGAATATTCAATTGAGCTATTAAGATTAATATCTTTATTTAAGCTTACATATTGATTCAATTCATTTGGATTAATGCTTACACTATCTTGAGAGAGAGCTAAATATAATTCCCCCATATTTCCAAGATTTGTTGCAACTCCACTTTTATTTCCAAGCTCTTTATTAATCTTTAATGCTTTACCATAATATTCTATTGCTTTAGAGTAATCTGATTGATACATATATACAACCCCCATATTCCCAAGAATTACTGCTCTTTCTTTCTTCTTTCCAAGCTCTTCATAAATCTTTAATGCTTTACTAAAATACTCTAAAGCCTTCAGATAATTGGATTTTACAGTATTATTTATCGCTAATCTATTATAAAAGTCTGCCTCGTATTTTTTCCAATCAATATCTTTAGCAAGTTTCAATCCCTGCTCACCATATTCAATTCCTTTATCAGGGTTAATTGTATAATAGGCATAAGATAAGTCTTTTAACAAATTCACCTCATTAGTATCACCCTTTGCTTTAGGTAGCTCAGCGAGGAGGGAATCTATTTTGGCTTGGCCTTGTAATTTTTCTGCTTTTAGGTTTATTGTCGTTATTGTTAGTGCGAGTAGAATCAGTAGTATTTTTTTCATAAATCACATAAAATAGGAAGTTGTTATTGCACCAATTTAACAAAAATAATTAGAATAGAGGGGGGTAAATGTCCTCTGCTGGCGGAGGTGACTGACACCAGTGGTGTCAGACGGAGGTGGACAAACGGAGAGCATCGTTTTTATTTATCCTCCTCAATCAGAACAAGTTCTGACAGCTCCTCCAAAGGAGCATAATTCGTGATGTTTCTGAGACGTATGCAATACGTCTCTACAATTCTAATAAATCACCCATATCCACTTACCACTCAAGCCAAAGGCTTGGACAATCTAATTTAATGTAACAGAGACAGCCACATCCTCTTCATTACGCTCTGAGTCCTCGCTGTGACATAGAATTTTTTAAACTAGACTCTTCACTACGTTCAGAGTGACATTAGTTTTCTGAGACGTATGCACTTCCACTTCGAGCAGCACAAGCAATACGTCTCTACATTT
>JAUHXN010000290.1 GCA_030426865.1 bacterium
TTACTCGGATAATTGTCGTGTTTAGTTTTTTGAAACAGGCACTGGGTACTCACTCTCAACCTCCTAATCAGTTATTGACAGGATTAGCTCTTTTCCTTACTTTCTTCGTTATGCAGCCCGTTTTAGACGAGGCAAACGAAAAAGGGATACAACCATATATGAGTGACCAAATATCCCAAGATGAGGCCTTAGACGCAGTTATATTGCCATTCAGAAACTTTATGTTGAAGCATACGAGAGAAGAAGATCTGGGATTGTTCATCAAGCTAAGTGGTAAAGATAAACCAAACGATATATCGGAAGTATCTACGTGGAGCGTAATACCAGCTTTTGCTATCAGTGAGCTCAAAACAGCTTTCCAAATCGGGTTTTTGCTATTCATACCGTTCCTTGTGCTCGATATGATTATAGCTAGTATTTTGATGTCACTAGGTATGTTCCTTTTACCTCCCCAGTTAATCTCTCTACCGATTAAGATACTATTGTTCATATTAGTAGATGGATGGTATTTGGTAATTGATTCTCTAATGAAAAGTATAATGCAACAATAGGTGATAAAATGACTGATCAAATGGTAACAGAAATAGCAGGAAAGGCATTTTACTATATTATGATAGTATGTGGGCCTATACTATTAGTCTCATTGACAGTTGGTCTGATAATTTCTATATTTCAGGCAGCAACATCTATTTCCGAGCAAACATTAACTTTCGTACCTAAAGTAATAGCGGTTTTTCTAGTTACAATTCTAATATTCCCATTTATGATTTCTAGTATGAAGACATTTACAATAGAAATGTTTTCTATGATAGAAAAAATGGGTCCGTAGGGGTGAGCTTATGTTAGACTCACTAACCCTTTTCTATCTAGAAGGTAAGTTTATAATAGGTTTACTTATACTCATACGTGTAAGTGGACTTTTTGCGACTGGGCCTTTTTTCAAAAATTCTTCTATTGTTCCACAGATGAAGATATTCCTAATACTTCTTCTGACTGTGATTATTACTTCTGCATTTTGGCAAGAACAACCAGAGATTGGTCTTAATGTATTCAATCTTGTTATGTTGGTAATCAAAGAATTTATGGTCGGTGCACTTCTTGGATTCGTTTCAAATATACCATTTGTAGCGGCACGATTCGCTGGTGGTCTGGTAGATATGGAGATGGGTTATCAGACGGGGGCTCTGTTTGATAGAGAGGCATCAACACCTACACTTGTAGGGGAGTTCAATGAATTGATAGTGTTAATGCTCTTCTTGATTATGAACGGTCATCATTTCTTAATTGAAGGTATTTACTATAGTTTCAAAGTGCTGCCGATTGACTCTATGGTTTTTACTCAAACGACATTCGATATACTTAGTGGAATTGCAGTTTCTATATTTATACTTGCTGTTAAGCTAGCGTCGCCCTTATTAATAGCACTATTCCTAACTAATCTGGGATTAGCACTATTAGCAAGAGTTGCTCCACAAACTAACGTTTTCGTTTTAAGTTTCCAGATGAAAGTAATGGTTGGTTTGATAATGCTAACTGTATCATTACCTGCATTCGTTATGATTAGTAAAAATGCACTTACGGTAGTTCAAGGAGACTTTTTAGACGTTCTTATATCTCTTAATCCTATGAGGGTGCCATAATGGCTGAGAATAAGGAAGGCCAAGAGAAGACCGAGTCCGCAACCCCCAAGCGGCTCCAAGAGGCAAAGGAAAAGGGGCAGGTATCAAAAAGTACCGATATAACTACCTCGGTTATGCTGCTGATAGGTGGAATGTCTCTATTTGTATTTGGTGCGAGTATATATTCGCGATTGATTAAGTTTTTTGATTATTCTTTCCGTAACTCGTGGAGTATTAACTTAACCGAAGCAAATATCCTAAAAATGTATCCTGATTTGATTACATTCATTGCTTCTTTAATATTACCTCTTTTATTACTTTTCACTTTTTTGATACTTTCTGCTGAGATTAGTCAAGTTGGGTTAACAGTAGCCACAAAGAAATGGACCGACCCAGAAACTTATAAGAAAATTTTCAAAATTGGCTCAGGTTTGAAGCGTATATTCTTCAGCTCACAATCATTTTTTGAGCTTCTAAAAAGTGTTGCAAAAGTTCTATTACTTGGCTCCGTTATTATGTGGATAGTATATGATGATCTGGAAGCTATAGTCACTATACCACTACAAAACTACACTGCACTTATTGAGATGATGGCGGATTTGAGTTTCAAGATTGTATTGGCAGTTGGGCTGGTTTATATAATCATTGCCGTTAGCGATTTGATGTTCCAGAAATGGAAACACAAAGAAGATATGAAGATGACTAAGCAAGAAGTAAAAGACGAAACGAAACAGTCAGAGGGTGATCCTCATGTAAAAGGTAAGTTAAAAGGATTAATCCGCTCACGTTTTAGAAAGATGATGGTGCAAAACGTAGCCGAAGCAGATGTAGTAGTGACAAACCCAACTCACTTTGCAGTGGCACTCAAATACGACAACAAGAATATGGGTGCACCTAGAGTAGTAGCCAAAGGGGCGGACTTCCTAGCAGCAAGAATAAGAGAAGTAGCAAGGGAGAACGGAGTAGAGATAATAGAAGACCCACCACTTGCACGAACACTATTTTTCAATGTAGAAGTAGATATGGAAGTTCCAGAAAACCTATACAAAGCCGTGGCTCAAGTACTAGCTTATGTATTCTCCCTGAAAGGTAAGAGAGGGTAAGGCCGACAGCCTAAGAAAAGTCCAGTCATTCTGATAACGCTGCAAGCGTTTGAAGAATCTAGGAAAAACATTATTACTATTGGCTTCAACCTACAAAGACTTCAAGTAACAAAGTTTGCAGAATTAAAGTAATAATAGTGGAATTCCCCTTTTTCCAAAAGGGGTGGCAGACACACTCAGTGTGTCTGACGGGCCTGTCAAGCCAGAGGCATGAGTATTTAATTAATCACAAAATTAGTTATTATCTGATTCTTTAAATCTAATTTTATACTTTTTTCTCTATTCTGTCTTTCTACTCTTTTTAACACCCCGTCAGCTAAAGCTGCCACCCCTCTTTCGCGTTGCTTAAAGAGGGGAATTTCACTACTCCACCACAAACTTCTTAGAATATTTAACTCCCTTCACATCTGTTAGTTGTAAGAAATAAACTCCAGATTGAAGTTTACTTACATCAATACTATTTCTCATAGCGTTATCTACATTATCATTAATTAACACTTTGCCTGATAAATCAACAATACTCTGTTGAATAATATATGTGATATTATGAGTTTCATATGAAAGTAAAGTGCTAGTTGGGTTGGGGTATATTGATATTCCATTTATATTTGGTTCAACTTCTACATCTGTTATTACATCACTAAGTTTGAAAACTCCACTACTTGCAGTAACGAACCAAAAATTATTGTTTTTATCAAGTTTAAAATCTGTGAACCCAATACCTGTATTTGGTTCAAATAGACTATCATGTGCTGTATAGGTTTTCCATATTTCTGTTTCAGGGTTATAGTAATGCAAACTCCTTGCCTCTACTATCCAAATATTGTTATATTTGTCAACTAAAGTTTTACGATGAAGATTATGATTAGTGTTAAGTGAAGAAGTAAGAGTATCTATAAAAATATATTTCCTTGTTTTACTATTTAAGTTTACTAATATTTCATCCGAATTAAAAAACCAAATATTATTATTACTATCTATTGATAAGCCTTCATAAAAATATGCCTTCTCAAATTTGTAATTCTTTAGCTTTCCTTCTTTGTAGCTATAAATACCAT
>JAUHXN010000291.1 GCA_030426865.1 bacterium
ATTTTTTTTCTACTTTTATATTTCAACTCTAAAAACTCAGTGGGCACCATCATGCATGGAACCTTAGTAGCCCTTTTCGAAAAACAGCCTGCTAAAACAATAGTAATTACAAACAGTATACTAACGATATTCTGTTTCTGCTTTATTTGTGTATTCATCTAGTCAAGCAAGCTCCCCTTATAGTAATGAAGTCGAATAACTACCTCTTATAAAGTCAATAGTTATTATTGTAAATAACTGTCCAACCATCATCAGAGAGATGTACATCTATGACAAAATAGCGTTGATCAACCGGGAACTCTATGTATTCTTTAGATTTATGAAAGACAATATCTACCCAATGAAATTTTTTAGAAAGCTTTCCCAAGCTATATCTAGCCAACAAATCACTTGCAAGATTTTTATCATATTGAATATATCTTGTTGCGATCAAACAATTATCAACATATACACTAATACTATCATTAACCTCACCATATAGTTTAAGGTATTTCTTCTTTCTTCTTCCGTCTTCGGTAAAAGTATAGCCTTTAAAGTCGCTGTACGTTAATATTATTTCAAACCGTTCATAACTGTCTTTATAGTCATCAATGTCTTGAGCAAAGCAATTTAAAGAGGAATGAAATATTATTAAAAACAATGCGTTTAATTTCATCATTTATTATATTCTTTTTCAGTTATTTCTTTAATCATCCTAAGTTGCCCTGGAGTAATATCATTTCCTGGATAACCTTGTAAGAATGGAACTCGGTTATCTTCGCTATTCATAATATTCTTTCTAATCTTCTTCCTCTGATCGATATTCAATTTTCTAGCCTTTTTGATGCTATTTGGTTGTGATATATCAGGAGGAGACTCTTTATCCCAAGGGTGAGGCAAACCTCCGGTATGGCCTAATTCGTGAACAGCCTCTGATGCTGCTTCATCTATATCCCTTAATATACCATTTTTTGATACATTCAAATTTATGTGATTAAATTGACTCCCCATATTTTCTCCGTCAGCTCTTGTAGTGCTACCTCCAACTATTTTCACCTCACCTGAATAGTTATCAAAATTCAAGTCGTTTAAATCTCTAAGATGTATATACAAACCTTTGCCATATGTCGGCTTAGTATAATCTCCAATAATTAAATCTGCATTATATATAGCATCACCAAAATCTTTAGAATACACTTTATTAAATTGTGTCACTATAGATTTTTGAAAATCTTTTAAATTTTCACTATCGTATACCTTCGACCTATTTACAATATATACTTTTGTGGTAAAATTAGTTGTATTCCCATTAGATGCAGGCATCCACTCTGCACCTTCTAAATCTATACCATCAATTACTCTATTCTCAGCAAAAGCATACGAACTGTTCCATGGAAAAGATTTCGATAGAGGATCTACACTTGAAAAACGTCCAACTCTCGTATCGTACAACCTAAACCCATAATCCTGGGCATTACCAATACCCGCCCATTCGTTATCTTTTTCTTTTCCGTTAAACCCAAAAGTAAAATCAATCCCTAATGGTTTTTGGCTGGCGTATCTATGAGTGCATATGGCTCACTACAATTATGTAGAACTATATAATAGCGCAGACATTTTGAAATACGTCATCACAAGACCAGCATTGCCAAAGATAAAATTGACAAATAATAAAGTCCCTCAACTACGGACTTCTTGTATGCAATTGTAAAGTTGCCCAAATTAGCGAGAACACAATTTTATTGAGTCCATGTAAACATCAGATTTAGGATAGTCATAATCTGAATTAAATATTTCTTCGCAATGACTATTACTCTCATAATAACCTAATTCATGTGATTTCAATAGGTAATAGAGGCAATAGTATTTAGTACAATCATCCAATCTCTCTAATCTTTCTTCTCTAGAATAATCACCGCCATTACTATAAATCAAGCACCAATACAATGAAAAATAAGCCTCTTTGTTATTGTATTTGTTGGCTACTAATAAATTCAACAGATAAGGTTCTGCTACTTCATTATTCAACATATAAAATGTTTGCAATTCAGAATATGCATCCGTATTACCTAGCAAGGCTTTCTCCATTAAAGCCCTTTTTTTCGATTCAGTTATCTCATAACCTGTTTCTACGTGCTTTGATTTACAAGCAATAAAAAGAGTAAGTGCGACTATACCTTTATTGATTTTCCGAAACCCGTATCTGCTCAGGCTTGAGAGCTTTATTTTGTTTACCATTTTTGAATTCATAAAAATGTCCTTTTAAATTTTCACTTTCTACTGTCCCTGTTTGGTCTTCATGATTTCTATCTAAAACCCTTTTATTTCCAACTTCCATATATTTCCCATCAGCATCACTTCCATAGCGAACATATCCATCAGCTGCAATTACTTTGACATTACTAAATTTTTTGCTTATTTGAGCGGCAAGTGAATTATTCCCGTTCCCTACATTACATGAGTACAATATTAATGTAATTTCTTCATTGCGGCCCATTGCCCCCTTCCATTCTGGACTGTGTTTACTCATGTACTTATTAAACTGACCCGCAGTTGTTATCCTGATTACAGGTTCTCCTTCTTTTTCAGGCGGAGCTACCAAAACATTATAATTTCCATGACCATATATGGTAAAGACACCATCATTTGTTTGTCTTTTTACGTGAGAATTTGCAATAATTGTAAAATTATCCCCTTTAACAAACCGACTAAACCAATTACGAGGCGTAAAAAGATTAGTAGATATAGTATCACCTAAAACATCACTATTTTTAACTGGGTTTAACCCAAATGGACTATATAGACTTACCGACACATTCGGCTTAGGGTCTAAGTTCCACCTTCTTCCAGTTCTTGTATCGTATTGCCAAAACAAAGCTGTATTGTGGTTTCCTAATCCTGCTATCTCATTATCCTTTTCCTGCCCGTTAAACCCAAAACGGTATTTATCGGCTGCATCGCTACATACCTGCATCAGTACATTAAAAAAAACTAATACTATTCTATTAACAATTTAGAGATGTCAATATTTTCGGGGCGCAAAAAATATTTAAACACTAATTTTTTCGAAGTGGAATTCTCATCGTCTATAGCTAACAATAGCATTTCCCCTTTTCTTATACTATTTCTCTTAGATTTTTTACAGTTTGTTTGGCCCGACCTAAGTGCACTATATGACTCTGGGATGGATTCTATTAATGTATACATCAAACCATTATTAATACTTTCTTTGACAATTTTGGCTTTTAACTGGCTTACTTCATTTTTTATAAATTGACCAGTATCTACTACCAGAATTCTGTTACCTGAAGAATCTATATAATAAGCAGTATCGGTATTAACAATAGCTGTTGTATACAGTTCAATTTGTTGAAAAGAAACAAACGCAGTGTCTCCCTTAGTAGTAACTTGATTTACCTGTGCCAACACAAAGATTTCTTTTATTATATATGAATGGTGAATAGCCCCTCGATCAATGCTTTTGTGCATAAAAGCGCAAGAACTTAAAAAAAGCAGTATGGCTATGTATTTAATAGTATTCATGGTGTTACTAAAGCCTAATATTGTACTCCATTGAGGAAGAATAACGTATCTCTAACTGAATTATCTTTATCATATAATAACAAAGAGCCCTCTCCATTTTCTAAAGTTCCAGCATCTCTTTGCCTTCCGGTTGAATCATAATTTGCTACCACTTTCCAATTTTTACCATTTCTAAAAATCTGTTCTATCCATACTTGCCCGTTTGTGTGGTAATATTTCCAAACACCATCAACAAATCCATCGCTATATGTACACTCT
>JAUHXN010000292.1 GCA_030426865.1 bacterium
TTAAAATTCGAATCATAAATTTGTATAGTTTTGATACAAGTAAAAACAAAAATACTATGACTAAGTTACAAAAATTTAAAATTTCTTTTTTTATTCCATTGCTTTTTATGCTTTTATTAAGTTCTTGTAAAAGCCAGAAAGACAACTTTATTCATGTTATGCCACATGTTAACTATGAGTTTTCTTTTGAGAAATCTGAAACAGTAGAACTATCTCCGCGATTGATTGACTTTCTCGACCATGTTATAGTAGAAATGCAAAGTAACAAAGATTATTATATTGTTATAACAGGACATTCTGATAATACGGCTGATACAGAAACTAATTTTAAAAGAGCCATTACTAGAGCAAATAATGTGGCAGACTATTTAAAGAAGAAAGGAATATCTTCAGATCGGATGAAAATATATAACAAAGGTGCTAATGAACCTATTACAAATCAGAATGATGATAATAGTTTAGCTTTAAATCGTAGAGTTGAGATTAAAATGACTCTTTAGTCTTTATAATAAAACTCGAAATATTTTTTTAAAGATTTTGCTGTTAAAGAATCTTTGTGTTTCGCTACTTCTTCGGGAGTGCCCGTAACTACTACTTCTCCACCTAAATAGCCAGCACCAGGGCCTAAATCAATTATATGATCAGCAGCTGCTATTAATTCTGTATTATGTTCTATTATTATTACAGAGTGACCTTCGTCTAATAGTTTACTAAAACAAGTCATTAACTTTGAAATATCGTGAAGATGCAACCCCGTAGTAGGTTCATCAAATATAAACATTGTCTTCAAGTTTGACTTAGTTTCTAAGTGACCAGCTAATTTTATTCTTTGAGCTTCACCACCTGATAACTCAGTAGATGCTTGACCTAACTTTAAGTAATCTAATCCAACATCTTCTAGAATCTGTAACTTAGGGGTAATATTTTTGTGGTCGCCAAAAAAACCCTTTGCTTCTGAAACTGTCATTTCAAGTACATCAACAATTGATTTACCTTTATATTCTAAGTTCCTAATCTCGCGTTTATATCTAGTTCCGTTGCATGCTTCACACTCTAATCTAACATCAGGAAGAAATTGCATATCCTCAGTAATATAACCTTGACCATCGCACGTATCACATCTACCACCCGCTACATTGAATGAGAAATAACCTGGTTTCCAACCTAATTGTTTAGCTTCTTGTAACCCGGAGTATAAATCTCTAATATGGTCAAATACTTTAGTATAGGTGGCAGGGGTAGAACGTGACGATTTACCGATTGCAGATTGGTCTACTAACTCAATATTATCTACATGTTCAACACCAATTATAGATTGATATTTACCAATTTTATCTTTGAAACCACCTCTGAACCTTTTCACGCCAGCATAAAGAATATCATGAACAAGTGTACTTTTTCCTGACCCTGAGACCCCAGTTATAAGGACTAATTTGTTAAGTGGGAATTCCACTTCATCCATTTTCAGATTATTTTCTTTTGGTTTTATTATCTTGAGAGATTTACCATTTCCTTCTCTCTTTGTAGTACTGATTTCAATTTTTTTCAGACCTTTCATATAGTCAGAAGTAAGAGTATTTCCTTTTGTAAGTAATTCCTTAACAGTACCATGAAATACTACTTCTCCTCCTTTCTCGCCAGCACCAGGTCCCATATCTATCACATTATCAGCTGCTGCTATTACTTCTGGGTCGTGCTCTACAACAACAATAGTATTCCCTAGATCACGGAGTTTATATAGAATATTTATTAATCGCTTAGTATCAGTAGAGTGTAATCCAATAGAGGGTTCATCTAATACGTAAAGAGTACCAACCAAAGAAGATCCCAGTGCGGTAGAAAGACTAATTCTTTGTGCTTCACCGCCCGATAGTGTATGTGATAACCTAGCTAAAGTCAAGTAACCTAACCCTATATCGACTAATAATTGTAATCGCCAGACTATCTCTTCATTAACTTGACCTACAACTTGCTTTTCATATTCATTCAACTCTAAACTTGAAATAAAATCCCTTAGCTTCCACAAAGGTAAGTTAATAAGTTCAGGTACATTCTTTCCATTTATAAATACTTGTCTTGCACTAGTTCTTAATCGTGATCCACCACATGCTTTACACGTTGTATATCCTCTGTATCTACTTAACATTACTCTATTTTGTACTTTATAGAGCTTCTCTTCTATTTTTTTGAAAAACCCATCTATTCCTATGTATTTACCAGCACCTTCCCATAAGAGTTGATACTTGTCATCGGAAAGCATAGCTACTGGGGCTGCTGTATCTATTTCGTATTTATTTGCAATATCGAGCAAATCGTCTAAGTGACTACTATGTGTATCTCCTTTGAATGCTGCTATTGCACCTTTTTCTATAGATAATGATCTGTCTGGTATTACAAGATTTTCGTCTATTTCTATAGTTCTACCAAACCCTTGACATTTATAACATGCTCCTTGAGGATTGTTAAATGAGAATAACTTAGGATCTGGCTCACCGTACTCAATACCTGACTCTGGGTCTTCGTAGTGATTACTATATCTATGGACTTTGTTGTTACTTATTTCTACTAATCTAATTCTACCATTACCAATCGAAAATGCCTTTTCCATCGAATCTATTAATCGAGTCTTGTTTTCCTCGTCTGTTCTGTAAATAAGTCTATCTACTAAAAGAGTATATTTCTCTGTATCGAAATCAGATGGTATTCCATCTGACTCTAAATCAATCAATTGATTTTCTGAGTCGAGTAACCTATAATATCCATTTTCAATATACTTAGATAAATCATCAGTAGTTAAAGAGTCGTCAAACTCTGCTGATAATAGTAGCTTAGCACCTTCATCTAACTTCTCTAGACTTTCGAAAACTGTTTCTGCAGTATCTTTCCTTACCAAATTCCCAGTAATCCGGTCATAAGTCTTGCCTATACGTCCATATAGCAATCTCAAATAATCATAAATCTCAGTCGAGGTACCAACTGTCGAACGAGGATTCTTATTCGGTTTGTGTTGCTCTATCGCAATAGCGGGAGGTAAACCATCAATCAAATCCACATCGGGCTTAGTCATTCTTTCCAAAAACTGTCTTGCATACGAAGACAAAGATTCTACAAATCTACGTTGACCTTCAGCATAAAGCGTGTCAAAAGCAAGTGATGATTTCCCAGAACCAGAAAGTCCTGTTATAACTGTCAACTTATTTCTTGGTATTTCGATGTCAATGTTCTTTAAGTTATGCAGAGCAGCATTCTTAATGATTATAGTCTTTTGCTTGTTTTTAGTTTTGGGCATATACTTACTTGAATAGGGGAAAGATAAAATTGTAAAGATGGATAAATGGTCAATTTATTTTGCTACAAAGTAACGAAGAAAATGAGAATAATACATATATTTTGCAATTCTTTGAGACGTTTTACCAATTCATGTGTCTATATAAATATGAATACTACAAAAACTATAATTCTTTTCTTCTTTTTGTCACTGTCGCTCCAAGCTCAATGGCAGAAAACTGACTATGGCTTTGTGTCGGCTGATAGTACTTTCGGGTTAATCAAGTATGATACAGATTTTGAGAAACTAACTATAGAATCTAATAAATCCATGTCGGTCTTTGACCTTAGTGAAGGGAAAATTATAAATCAAAAAACGATAGATAATGTTTTCGATAGCTTAACTGTCACTACTTATGATTTGAAATATCAGTATCAAGTACTAACTAAATTAAACGACCCAGGAATCCATAACGGGGAA
>JAUHXN010000293.1 GCA_030426865.1 bacterium
AGCAAAGTATTGATTTGATTTGAGTTTTAACATCAAATCACTTTTAGACGTAGAACTAATTAGTTGAGTCGCTTTAGCTGATGGCACTTGTTTATTCGATTCGCTATCATACGCTTTATCATCAAACAGTTTCTTAAAAGGCAACCAACTCAACAAGAAAAAAGATAAACCTAAACACAAGATTATAGAAAAGAAGAAAAAAGTCTCCCATTCAAAACTTAAACCTTTCAACACGTCCAAATATATATATAACAATGTAGCAGGAACTGCAATAACAAAGTATATAATAACTATCTGTTTTAATATGTTTTTAAGCTTGCTCATCGCATTTTATATTGATTTTTGGAATATCCTATATGTTTTATATACATCGCCCTTCATAGTCGTTTCTAGCCCTCTTTTCATCATTTCATTGTCTTCTAATATCCACGATGCTTCTCCTTTTGGCATTCCAAGTTCAAAAGCAGTTTCGCCGATTTCATGATACAGCACTGCATCTATACCAGATGACTGATACTCGGGTAATAGGCCTAATACTATAATTCTAGTTAGATCAATTTTCTTCTTTTTAGTAAGTAAGCACCAAACAGCACCAAATATTCCACCTTTCTTATTATATATAAGTGATTGGTTGATATCTGGTAAAGATAGAGCAAACCCAACTGGCTTCCCTTTTATCTCTGCAATTATAGTTAATTTCGGCTCGGCTATTGTTTTTAAATCGTTCGCAAGAAAATCAAATTCTTCGTCTGTCATCTTAACAAATCCCCAATTGGGTTGCCAAGCTGCATTATATATTTCTTTTAGTGTTTTTACATCAGCTTTGAATTTCTTCGAATCTTTGAAGTTTAAAGCTCTTATAGTGATGCCTTTTCTATCACGAACTATTTGCTGCATTCTAGTCAGCTTCTCACTCGCATAGGTGTCGTGATGAAGTATATAAGCTAATAAATCTTTTTCTTTTTTAAATCCGTAGTTCTCAATCAACTTTTGGTAGTAAGGCGGATTGTAAGTCATAAGTATAACTGGAGGCATATCGAAAGCATCTATTAAAAGACCTACTTCATCATTAGTAGATGGATTAACAGGTCCACGAATATCAGTCATTCCTTTAGACTTTAACCATTTCTCTGCTGCTTCGAATAGCTTATTCGCAACTTCTTGATTGTCAATTGATTCGAAAAATCCGAAAAATCCTACTTTATCCTTGTGAATTTCATTATGATTAGCATTAGTAATCCCAGCTATACGCCCAACTATTTCTTTACCTTCATAGGCAAGAAAGAGCTGAATTTCGGCATGTTTATAAAATGGATTTTTCTCTTCATTGAGTAGTTTTAGTCTATCCATTTTTATTGGTGCTACCCAATTAGGATTACCTTCGTAAAAGTTCCATTGGCAATTAACGAATTTCTTCTTACCTGAAGCATCATTTACTTTTTTTATTTCAATACTCATATTACTCCTCCAATTCCAATATGTTTGACCACTGTGATATATTCCGACCATCTTTAGCTCTAACTCGGACATAAAATACAGGAACAGATTCGATTGCATACATTTCAAATACTGTAGTGTTTCCTACATCTATTTTATCATAATTTTCTGCCGTTGTTACGAACTCTGGGTCTAATCCTATTTGTACTTCATAACTTGTAGCGCCCTCTACTTTAGTCCATTCTAGTTCTATAGTCTCTTCCAGAAAATCAAAATCTTCTAGTTCAGGAGGAGGCAACTTCATAGTAACTGATCTTGGGTTTCCTGCACCGGGTTTCGTATTGTAATTTATAAACTCTTTATCACCGTTATACGAATACACTTGGAAATAATAAGTCCCATATTCTAGGTTTTCGATTTTTATAAAATCACTAAACTCCTTTCTACCACTAAATAGTGAATAGGTAGTACCATCATTCACAGCTTTACTTGTTCCGTATTTTGTAGATGGATTAAACACAATACCATCCACAGGAGGAATCGGTGGCTTATCTTTAGAAACTAATAATAAGGAACCTTCTGAGTTGATAGCTTCTTTCCATGTAATGAATAGATGGTCAGTATCCGTGTTCTTGAATATAATTCCCTCAGGGCTTTCTATTGGCTCAGTAGCTTTAGTAGATGAAGTTAATGCCCAAACAGGTTCATATTTACCATCATTTAATCTATAAGATCGCAATGTAAAATATGATTTAGGTAAAAGTCCAGTTAATAGTATCTTATCGTGAGAAGTATTTTTACCAAGTATATAATAAGTATTGTTAGTTATTTTTAATTTTCGGAGGTTAACTTCTTTTTGGATAGGAACTATACCTTCAGTCTGTAAACTACTCATTATATCTAACTCTTGATTAGGAGGATTGTATGCAAAAACAAAAACGTGATTCTTTTCATTTTTGTAATCATCAGGATAGATTATTTCTACAGAGGTATCTTCTATTTTATATTCTAGTGAATATACAGAGGTTGTAAGTAACAGTAAAGCTATTATATATTTCATATCGCCATTAGTATTTATTGATATACAAATATAGTTCTAATACACGATATATAAAAAAGAAAAATCCCGCCTTTTGAGCGGGATTTTAAATTTAATGTGTTTGGTTTTAATAAGTGGGATTATGCACCTATTTTGTACCAGTTACCATCTCTTGATTTAACAGCCATAATAGCTTGACCAGCATTAACTGTTAATGTACCACCAACAGCAATTGCGCCACCAGTTGTATTAACATAAATAACTACAGTTCCAACAGGAGCATTCGCAGGGAATGCACTACCACCACCGTTAGCATTTAATTCAACAACTGTATATTGACCTTGAGTCGCAGTATTAGAAGCATCTACAGCAGCAGGAACAGTTGATAATACAACAGAACCTTGAGTAACTTCTAGAGCTTTTGCTGAACCATCAGTTGCAGCATTAGAATTACTAAATGTTGCAGTAGCATTTGAAGTTGAAGTATTTCTAGCGTTTAGAGCAACACCAGAAGCAACAGGGCTACCAGCATTTAATGAAGTTCCAGTAGCTGAAGATACAGATAAACCAGTACCAGCACCAGTAGAAGTGATAGTAGTAGCAGAACCTGTACTGTTAGATGAAATACTTACTGAAGAGTGAGCTCCACCAGAGTTGTCACCAACTGTGAATAACGTAGAGTTAGACACGTTAGAGTTGATAGCAACAGTTTGTCCAGCAGCAGTAAAGTCAATATCTACACCATCGTTGATATCTAAATCACCAGTTGAATTAGATACTGTACTTTGTAGATCAGTAGTACCAGTAACAACTAAGTTGTCTGCAATGTTTACCGGAGAAGCACCTGGAGTTTCCAAGTTACCAGTTAACATCAAACCACCACCAGAAATTGTAGTACCAGCAGGTCCTAAATTAACAGCACCAGCTTGAACAGTTAAACCACCAGCTTGAACAGTTACACCACCAGTAGTTACAGTTACACCACCAGTTACATTAGCACCGTTATTAGCAGTTAATGCACCGTTAAGAGTAACACCACCACCAGATTGAGCAACAGTACCAGTTAAGTTAGTAGCACCTACTACATCTAAACCATTATTAGCATCAACATTACCAGCGAAAGTAACTTGATTACCACCACCAGTTTGAGTTAAAATACCAGCTAAAGTAGAAGTACCAGTTACACCTAAGTTACCAGT
>JAUHXN010000018.1 GCA_030426865.1 bacterium
GCTGTGCTTTGAGTTTATATTCTGATTTATGCAATCTTAATTCTTCAACTAACTTCTCATATTCTTGTTGCTTATTTTCCGCCTTTCTCAAACTAGTTTCAGCTTCAAGTTTCATCTTTTCAGCTTGCTTTCTGTAATTAACAATTTCAGAAATACTTCTATCAATTTCAGAATCCTTTGTATCTAAGTAACTTTCGGCTCTTTCTAAAATTAACTTCGACAATCCAATACTTTCAGCTAAGTTGAAAGCATAACTATTACCAGGCACTCCAGCTAAAAAATTATAAGTAGGTTTTAGATTTTCTTCATCAAACTCAAGTGATGCGTTCTCTATGCTTTCTTTGTTAAGTGCATAGGTTTTTAATGATGATTGGTGAGTCGTTACTATGAATTTAAGATTATATTTCAAAGTTGTATCTAGAATACCAGATGCTAATGCTGAGCCCTCTTTTGGGTCAGTACCAGAACAAATCTCATCTACAAGCATTAGAGCGTCAGGGTCTGCTACATCTAGTATATCTTTGATTCTCTTCATTTGAGAAGAAAAAGTACTTAAATCCATTTCTATTGATTGATGATCCCCAATAGAAGTAAAAACATCTCTTAGTCCTGTCTTACAGTACCCGAATGTGTAAATTCCAGACATGGCCATCAATAAATTAAGACCTATATTTTTTAGAGCTACTGTTTTACCTCCGGCATTGGGTCCAGAAATCAAATGACCTTGTTTAATATTGTCAAAACTTATAGTTAAAGGTATTACTTGTTTTTTGGTTTTGTTTTTTAATAATAATGGGTGGTAAATACTTTTTAGTTCAATTTCATTACTATCTACAATTATCGGTTTGAACCCATCATATTTTCGTGCATATTTAGCTTTAGCATTTATTAAATCTATTCTAGTAATTAGTTCATTAGTCTCTTTAAGAGTTTCAGCTTCTTGACCTATTTCTTCTGTAATCTCACTAAGAATTCTATAAATTTCTTTTTTCTCATCATTTCTAAGAATAGACAGACTATTATTCATATCTATAATTTCTGATGGTTCAAGAAATACTGTATTGCCAGTATTAGATAAACCGTGAATTATACCAGGGATTTCTTTTTTAAATTCTGTCTTTACAGGAATTACAAACCTTTCTTCTCTAAGAGTATAGAAATCATCTTGAAGTAAATCATCTTGGAATGTTTTCTTTAATATTGATTGTAGTTTGTTTCTTAATCTGTCAGAGGTAGATAGAATATTCCTTCTAATTGATTGTAGCTGTTTTGAGGCTGTATCTTTCACCTCACCATTGTCGCTTATAGCATCATCTATATGCTTTTCAATGAATTGATTGAAATGAATAAGTTCTTTTATTTTAGAAAGGTTTATTAGTAAATCACTTTTATTGTTAATAAAATTACTAACTAATCTGTAGACTCTTAAATTATCCTTTATGCGAAGTAATTCGTGTTCATCAAGAACAGAATTTCTGATTTGTGCTTTTTTAAGAGAGGAATCTATTTCTTTTAAACCTGAAAGAGGTAGTTCCTCACCACTTTGAAAAATTTGTATAACATCTTCGGTTAAATCTAATTCGTCTTTTAAATCATCGACATTGTTATAAGGTTTTATGTTAAGAGCATATTGAGATGCTTTAGTGGAATTACAAAGTTTAGATATTACTTCTAATACACTTCCAAACTCTAACTCTTTCTCTGTTTCTTTTAATAATCTACTTCTTCTAAGTTCTAACTCTTTACTCATTAACTATTACTCAATAATTTTCTAACGATTTGTTGAACCATATTCCCGTCTGCTTTGCCATTAACTTCTTGCATAGCAGCACCCATAACTTTACCCATATCAGACATTTCTTTAGCATCTACTTTTTTGATTATAGAGACTATGACATTATTTAATTCTTCTTCTGTCATTTGTGCAGGCATAAATTCTTGAATTATTTCCAGTTCTTGTTTTTCCTTTTCTGCAAGTTCAGTTCTTCCTGCTTGTAGATACATTGCTATTGAATCATTTCTATTCTTCGAAGCTTTGTTTAGCATTTTTGCCGCTTGTTCATCATCAAGTTCTTTTCCGCTTCCATTTTTTTGAAATTCTAATATCATAGCTTTTAATGAACGCAATGTTTCTAATCTGTGTTTCATTCCATTCTTAAGTGCAATTTTCATTTCAGAGGTTATTTTTTCTTCAAAATTCATCTCTCTTCTCCATTTCTTATATCATTTCTAGCATTTTATTTATGCTTATTTAATAAAATAGTATATTGTTTATTAGTTTTGGTAAACTTTCAAAAAATAATATACGAGTTATTTTATTCATTGTTAAAAATGAATAATTCGTAATTAACAATAAAAATATTGAGTATAATATGTTAATGAAAATAATAAAGTCCGACTATTTTTTTGCTTCTTTAATTTCACTGATATCAACTGCTATTTTCTTTTGGGCTAATATAGTTGGAGACGCTTTCTTTTGGGAGGATATTGTTGAATATGTTTATCCATTTCAAAATTTTGCTGCTACTTCTGATGGTATTCCTTTTTGGAACCCTTATACATTTGGAGGCATGCCCTTTTTCGCTGATATTCAAACTGGTTTTTTCTATCCTTTGAATAGGTTACTAGACTTATTTGTAACGGATGGAAAACTCCCATTCGCTGCTCTTCAATTAGTAATATTACTCCACTTCACTATTGCACAGCTAAATACATTTTACTTGTCTCGCAAGTTAGGTATATCTAAATATGGTAGTATCTTATCTGGAATTGGTTATAGCTTTTCTATGTTAATGATTTGTCATACTATTCATCCTATGATTATTTATCAGCTAGCTTGGTTACCACTAGTTGTCGGTGTACTTTATACTTCCTTTGCTAAGGGAAGGATTTACCTAGGTGTTTTAAGTGGCCTTATATTAGGAATATCAATTTTAGCGGGTCATCCACAAACAATACTTTATGAATTTATTTTTATCGGTTTGTTTGCATTTAGCTTTTTAATAAAATCATTCAAATCTAATGATTATAATACAGTAAAATTAATAGTCTCTACTTTACTGACTTTTATACTTGCATACGGTATATTTACCGTTCAGTTGTTCCCAGCTCAAGAATTAGCTGATTTGTCTCAGAGGTCAGAAATAAATTATGAGAAGGCCACAGAAGGTTCATTACACTTTAAACAAGCTTTGACTACAGTTGTGCCAAATCTATTTGGAACTGTAAGTGGGGAAGACCTGAGAAGTGCATCATTTTATCTTCCTTTCGAAGGAGTTCAAGGAATACATTACTTTTGGGAAACTAGTTTCTATTTTGGAACATTAGTCTTTGCACTTGGCTTATTTTCAATATTAGTAGGATATAAAGATACAAAAGTATTAACTTTTGCTTCTATCTCATTATTTGGATTCTTATTCTCACTTGGTTCAAACTCATTCTTTTATGATCTTTTTTATAATCTTCCATATATAAATACATTTCGTATGCCAGCTAGGATGATGTTTTTTGTTACATTAGGTTTTAGTTTACTAGCAGGTATAGGGTTTGACTTACTTTTAAGCCAATCGAAAAAATATAGAAAAGAACTTATAATAGCTTTTTCAATACCATTATTATTGACATTACTTATTTCAACAGGTACTTTATTTGATAGTTTTAATACACCTGAACTATTACAAGATGATATAAGTTCAAGAGCAATCGGTACCATTGTTATTTTACTATTAGCATTTGGGATAGCTTATTTTACTACTATCAAAACACTAAATGTATCTTTATCAGGATCTTTATTAATTATCATTCTCTTTTTCGACTTGTACTCAGTTGGAAATGATTTTAACAAAAGCCCTCAGAATCCTATAGAAGCGCAAATTCCAAATGGTTATAAAATGCCTCAAGAATTTAAAAATGCATTTATTCCGAAGTTACCTGAAGATATATTCAGAGTAAATATGAGATTATATCAGCCTGTACGATATATGGCAATGAAACGAAACCAAGGGATGGTTGATAAAATTATGCTAATAGAAGGATATAACCCTTTGTTACTTCAAAGAGTAAACCCACCCATGCCTAATGTGGATTTAAATATGGATATTTTAAATGTAAGATATTCAGTTGGTATTGATAGAAATTTAAATTCACCTAGATTTTATGAGAATATGGATAGGTTTGGGAATGCTTGGTTTGTTAATAAAATAGTTGAAACGGATTCTTCTAATATTAAATCCATTATGGAATCTGGGAAATATGATTTAAAAACTACTGCCTTATTTGAGAAAAAAATGAATTTTAGTTCGGTAAATGAGGAACCGACTTCAAAAATCGAGTGTATTAGTTACGAAAATGATAGATTAGAATATAAAATCAGCAATTCTACTGATGGATTCTTAATATTAAGTGAGATATATTACCCATCGTGGAAAGCTAAAGTCAACAAAAAAGAATCAGAAGTACATCTGGTAAATTATTGTTTCAGAGCTATTGAGTTGAAGAAAGGAGAAAATCATATAATTGTTGAATATGATTCTGAGACTTATAATGCTGGATTAACAATATCTTTAATTACACTTCTACTTTCCTTAGTTTCAATAATCACACTAAGAAAATATGAAATATAGTTTAATTATATTCTTCACCTTTATTTTGTTTCAATCTGGATATTCAGATGAAGCAACTGACAAGTTAGAAAAGGAATATAATCAGGAAAACCTGACTGAAGAAAAAAAAGTTGATTTATTATTCAGACTATTAGTAGAATATAGAAATGTACTTCCTATGAAAGGGGTAGATTATGCTAAGATTGGACTAAAAAAGATAGAAAATAACCCACGTCTAGACAGTATTTATCGTTTCAAATTTATTAATGGAATAGGCGATTCTTATCGATATATTAGTAGAAATGAAGAAGCGATAGATTACTATTTCAGAGCATTGAGTATAGCCGAAAAATCTCGAAAAGAAAGAGATCGAGCTATTGCATTGAATAATATTGGTCTTATTTATAACAATATTAAAGATTTCAACCTCGCTTTAGATTATATAAAGAGATCATTCAAAATATTCAAAAAATTCAATGAAAAACCCTTAGTCATACAATCCTACAATAACTTAGCTTCAATTTATTGGAATGATAAACAAATTGATAGTGCACTAAAATATTATAATTTAGCTTTTGAAGTTAGTAAAGATATTAATGATCTAGTTGGATTATTGCACAGCTATAATAATCTTGGTATAGTTTATTTAGAAAAAGGAGATAATTATACAGCATTAGAGTTCTTCTATAGATCACTTGAAATTAGCCAAGATTTGAAAGATAAAAAAGGAGAGGCCCAAACTCTTAATAACCTAGGTCAAGTCTTTATTAGTTTGGAAAAATATAATACAGCTGCTTCTAATATAGAAGATGCACTTTCTATAGCGCAAGAATTAAACGCGAAAGCAATTATTGCTGATAGTTATTTCTATCTTTCTAAACTCTATGAGAATACTACTGATTATAAAGCTGCGTTAGAGTATAGTAAGTTATTCAATACAACTAAAGACAGTATTTACAATGTAGAACAGAACAGAAGAATTCAAAAATTGCATGAAGAATATATGCTTCAGAAAAAAGATAATGAAATACAAATACTTAAGAAAGATAAAGAGCTCACTCAGATATTAATCATTAGTGCTATTTCTTTGGCTGTTTTGCTTATTTTTATAGCTGTATTATTATTCTCTAAATATAGATCAAAACGTAAAACTAACGAAATACTTACGGAGCTAAATAAACAACTAAATGATACTAATAGCCAACTTTATGAAATAAATCTGACCAAAGATAAAATATTTACAATTATCGCACATGACTTGAAAAATCCATTAAGTGGTTTCAAGAACATTACAACGGTATTAGTTGACTATTACAACGATATGAGTCAAGAAGAGATAAAGGAATCATTGGCTACTATAAAAGATGCCTCTAATAATCTTATGTTACTTTTAGAAAATCTATTAACTTGGGCTAAACTCCAAAAAAATGAGATTGAGGTTTATCCTGAAAAGTTTGCAATAAATTACTTAGTAAAAAAATATATCGATCATTATTTACCTAAAGCTAAGAATAAAAATATTGAAATAGTTTATAATAATGGACAAGAAGTATATGCATTTGGTGATCCTAATCTATTGTCTGTAGTTATAAAAAACTTAGTTTCAAATGCTATTAAATACTCAAAATCAGATAGTAAAGTTGTAATTGATGTTCAAAACATAGATTCTAAAGCAAACTTTACTATTGCAGATAAAGGAATCGGGATTGATAAGTCAATGCTAGAAGATATTTTTGATATTGGAAATGGTAAAGATTCCCGTTTTGGTACAGAAGGAGAAAGGGGGACAGGAATAGGACTAATATTGAGTAAGTCTTTTGTAGAGATGAATAATGGCGAAATATGGATTGAGTCTGAAGAAGGGGAAGGCACTACAGTTTCATTTAGTGTACCAGCAAAGCATTAAAATAAGTAAAATAAAGAAACTAAAAAAGCCGGTCAAGCCGGCTTTTTTTATAATTTTTATTAGAAGTAACTAATTACTCAGCAGAATCAGTTGATTCTTCGGTAGTTGCTTCCGGAGCTTCCTCAGCTTCAGCTTCTGGAGTCTCTTCAACAGCTGGCTTAGCATTCTTAGCTTTTCTAGATTTTTTCAATCTATCATGTCTTGCTAAAGCATTTTCTTTATGCTTTGTTACTTGTTCTTCGATTTGATCTTCATCTAAACCTTTGAAAAGTAATGCTCTTTTTAACAATACACCTTCATAGCTAAATATATTCTTTACTGTTAATGTAGGTTGTGCACCTTCATTTAACCAATAAATAGCTCTATTATCATCCAATTTTACTGTATTTGGACTAGTATTTGGATCATAATATCCAAGTCTTTCGATGTATGAACCGTCTCTTTTTCTTCTGCTATCAACAGCTACAACATCATATACGGGGTAACCTTTACGCCCTTTTCTTCTTAGTCTTAACTTTACCATTTTTGTAATATTACCTGATTAATTACTGCAATTTAATTTCTAATTTATTTAATACCAAATTTTCCTAAACCTAATCCACCTAACATTCTAGATTTTTTACCTCTAGAGATATTTTTCAGCATTTTTCCCATATCATCGAATTGTTTGAGTAAACGATTTACATCTTGTACATTCGTTCCACTTCCCTTAGCAATACGCATTCTACGAGAACCATTTATGATTTTAGGGTTAGTTCTTTCTTTCTTAGTCATTGATTGGATGATAGCTTCAACTTTTTTGAAAGCACCATCATCAACATTCACATTTCTAAGTTGTTTGTCCATACCTGGAATCATTCCAAGTAAATCTTTAAGAGAACCCATCTTCTGAATAGCTCTTAATTGACTTAAGAAATCATCAAAAGTAAATTCATTTTTTCTTATTTTTTCTTCTAATTGAGCTGCTTCTTCTTTATCAATTTGAGATTCTGCTTTTTCAACAAGGGTAAGTATATCACCCATACCTAATATTCTAGAAGCAATTCTCTCTGGGTGGAATGGTTCTAAATCATCAACCGTTTCTCCAACACCAACAAATTTAATTGGCTTTCCTACTACATGAAGAACAGATAGAGCAGCACCACCTCTTGTGTCACCATCTAACTTAGTAAGTACTACACCAGTTAATTCAAGTTTCTCATGAAAAGCTTTTGCAGTAGTTACAGCATCTTGCCCAATCATTGCATCGCAAACAAAAAGAGTTTCTATTGGATTAATAGCTTTACTAATATTCTCAACTTCATCCATCATCTTTTCATCTACTGTCAATCGACCAGCTGTATCCACTATGATAGTATCTCTTCCAAACTTGCGTGCATATTCCAACGCATTATTTGCTATTGCTATAGGATCATTGTTACCTTCTTCGGTGAAGACAGGTATTTTAACTTGCGACCCTAAAGTCTTTAGTTGCTCAATAGCGGCAGGTCTGTAAACATCACAAGCCACTAGCAATGGCTGACGTCCTTTTTTACGAAGACTTTTAGCTAATTTACCACAAAAAGTAGTTTTACCAGACCCTTGTAGTCCTGCTACTAATATTATAGTTGGTTTCCCTGAAGCAATTTTAAGCTCAGATCGTTTATTACCCATTAATTCAACTAATTCATCATTAACGATTTTAACAATTAATTGATCTGGTCTAAGCTTTCCTTTGACTTCACTGCCAATAGATTTTTCTTTAACACTTTCTACGAACTTCTTAACTACATCTATATGAACATCTGCTTCTAGCAGTGCTCTACGTATTTCTTGGAGTGCCTCAGAGATGTTCTCTTCAGTTATTTTATTTTGTCCACGAAATTTCTTTAGTGTGAGTTCTAACTTTTCTTGTAAACTATCAAACATACTTATTTCTTTTTTTCGATTTTATAAGATTACAAAAATAATATAACTTTGTGACTTGTGCAAGATGTCATTTCACTGTTTTTTATGGATTTATTAAATTATGACTTTATTTTTGATTGCTATGGTAACTTCAGTGGTGCTATTAGTACCAGCATTATATTTTTTTATAGAAAAAAAATATAAATTAATGGCTATTGTTTTAGTTATTGATTTAATAGTAACTATTGGGTTAATCTATATGTCACAGATATTTAGAAATTAGAGTCATCACCATGGTTACCCTGACTTTCGGGCATTTCTTCGTATCCGTAACTTAAATTCTCAAATCGGGCATAATTTTTTTGGAATGCAATACGTACTGTCCCAATTGGTCCGTTTCTTTGTTTACCAATTATAATTTCTGCTGTACCTTCGGTAGGGGTTTTATCCTCATACTCCATTTGGCCATATACTTCTGCTCTTTGAACAAATAATATTACATCGGCATCTTGCTCTATTGAACCTGACTCTCTTAAATCTGATAGCATTGGAGAGCGACTTTTACCAGGGCGACTTTCAATCGAACGGTTCAATTGAGCTAATGCAATAACAGGTATTTCAAGTTCTTTGGCTATCTGTTTTAATGTCATAGAGATAATTGAGATTTCTCTTTCTCTAGATTCCATACCTGATGCCCTAATCAACTGTAGATAATCAACAAAAACTGCATCTATATTATGCTCAGCCTTTAGTCGCCTACATTTTGCTCTAAGTTCCATAATCTCAATCATTGAACTATCGTCGAAATATATTTTAGCATCGTTTAATTTACCGAGTGAATCGATAATTTTTTGATTTTCGTGAGAGCTTATTTTTCCAGTTCTAATTTTTTGTTGGTTTATTTTAGCTTCTGCAGAAAGAAGCCTTATTATCAATTGAGTTGACGCCATCTCTAATGAAAAGAATGCAATAGACTTTTTATACTCAACAGCCAAATTTCGAGCAATAGATAGAGCAAGTGCAGTCTTACCCATAGAAGGTCTAGCTGCTATAATAATTAACTCTGACTTTTGGAGCCCACCTAAATATTTATCCAAATCAACTAAACCCGAAGGAACACCTGTTAAACCAGATTCAGATCGAACTCTCATCTGTTCTATCTGACGGTATGTCTCTTTAGTTAACTCTCTCATACCTTGGTAATTCTTTGTCATTCTCTTTTCAGCTATTCTAAATATTTCAGATTCAGCTTTATCAATTTCAGTTAAAATATCTTTGCTATCATCGTATGCATTGTTTATGACTTCTCCACTTGATTGTATTAAATCTCTTCTTAATTGTTTTTCTAAAACAATTAATGAATATTGTTCAACATTAGCAGCAGTAGCAACTTCTTTGTTAATTTTTGCTAAATATCCTCTGCCGCCTATACTTTCTAAATTACCATTTTTTGTCAAGTGTTCAGATAATGTAATTATATCTACAGTCTCATTCTTTTCTGAAAGAGCAATAATTGATTCATAAATTAGTTTATGTTTCTGAGAATAAAATGAGTCTGGTGACAGCAATTCAGTTGCTTTTGATATTGCTTGTTTATTAAGCATCATAGCACCGAGGACAGCAACCTCAGCTTCCATTGAATTTGGAGGAATTCGATTACCAACAATTGGGCTAATTGATGCTTCTTTTTTGTTATTGTACTCTATTCTTTTTGCAGTTGACATAATTTAATTTAATATTGAGATAGTTTTAATTACATAATTAACATAAAAAAGATTATTATTAAATTATGTTATTAACATTTACGCTTATAGTTATTAATATTTATTCAACATTGAGAAATTTATGAAGAAAATACTAGTTATAGATGATGCTGAATTTATTTTAGAAAGTACATCTGCACTTCTTGAATTTGAGGGTTATGACGTAATTACGGCTGAAAATGGCAAAATAGGAATTGAGGTTGCAAATCAATTCAAGCCTGACCTTATACTTTGTGATATATCTATGCCAGTTATGGATGGTTTTGAAGTATTAGAAAGTATAAGATCAAACGATGTTACTCATAGAACACCTTTCATATTCCTGACTGCTTTTAACGAGAAATCGAATATGCGTGAAGGAATGACTAAAGGAGCAGATGACTATTTAGTGAAGCCTTATACAAGGGATGAAATAGTATCAGCTATAAATGCCCAATGGAAAAAATATAATTTATTTGAAAATCATGTTAAAAGCAAAGTCGAACAGGTTAGTAAAAGTGTTACATATGCACTTCCTCATGAATTCAGAACAGCAATAAACGAAATCAAAGGTAATGCTGGAATAATTTATCAAGAGTCTGAATCTTTAGATACCAATGAAATAAAACTACTTTCACATGATATAGTTCAATCAGTTTCAAGACTCTCTAAAATAACAGAAAACTATCTATTATATATAAGACTAAATAATATTGAAGATAATGAGCAATTGATAAATGAAGTTAGAATGCAAAAAACTGAAGAACCATTCGCGGTAGCTTTTGATATTGTTAATAATATTGCAGCAAAATATGATAGGTTTGATGATTTTATAGTTGAAAATGAAACAATGGGTGTTAGTATAGGTATTTCGTCCGAGAATTTCTTTGTAATTATGAATGAATTAAGTGATAATGCTTTTAAATTTTCAAAAAAGGGCGATAATGTAGTGATATCTTCGAGAGTATCAAATGATAAACTAATCATTGAATTAATTGACAATGGTATAGGAATAGAAGAAAATCAAATTTCAAATATTGCTGCTCTTAATCAGTTTAACCGAGAAAAGAATGAACAACAAGGTGTAGGGTTGGGCTTAATTATTGCAAAGAAAATGATTGAACTTCACAATGGCCAATTTAATATTGTTGGGAATGGTAATGAAAAGGGAACAAAAATTACTCTTGCTTTTCCAATTTCTTAAAAGTTTAACCCTATTCTTAAATCTAAAAATACACCACCAAAATTAGTGATAGGACCTTCAACTATTGGTTCTAAACTTTGTAATCCATTGCCACCAAAAGGGACATTAATGTATCTAATTTGAAAAACTGATAAAGATTTTTTCTTATTCCCGAAATCAGCACCAATTGAAATATTAAATGATGGTCTTGTGTAATACTCACCATATCCGAAAGCATTGAAAAAACCTCTATCATAAGGTGTTGATATTATAAAAGAAAATCCTGCACCAGCACTTACAAATGGTTTGAATGTACTTATAATTTGATTATTGAATGGGAAGTATTGCAAACTGAAAGAAAATGGTATAGTAAAAAGTCTATTTAATTTATAAGGTATAAACAATTCACCAGTAGTTTGGTTAAATCTTTCCAGTTCATCTGATTTTCTAATACCTGAAATAAAAAAATCGGTTATAAAAATAAAATCTTCATTGATATCTGTACGCCAAAACATTCCACCACCAAACCCAAATGTAGAAAAAATCAGGTCAAACCCCATAGCAGTAGTTTTGGACTCATTAATTTCATCCAATGTTAAAAGGGGAGAAGAAGGTTCGAAAACTATTACACTATCTCTATCAAATTCACCACTCCCACCTCCTGTAACTTGAGCAGTTAATTTAAGCTGTGAAAACAAAATTATCATAAAAATAAGAGAAAATATAAATTTTTTGGTCATCTTTTACATCAATAGTTTAGAAACAATATATTTTTCATTAATTTAGCACCTTACTCTAAAACGTTTTTTCGAAAAAAATCATTTAGATACATAGAACATAATTACAATTTATGGAATTATCAAAGCTCGTAGATATATTTGAGCTGGAATTTCCTCCTAAAACAGCGTGGAGTGATGACAGCATTGGTTTACAAATTAGTAGTAGTAAATCACGGATAAAAAACGTTTATTTAACACTAGAGCTTAATGAAGATTCTATAAGTGAAGCTTTATCATGCTCTTCTGACATAATCGTTACTTTCCATCCTCTGATATTCAAACCCCTTTCATCAGTAACAAGCGATAATAGGGTAGGGAAACTAGTATCTAAACTAATTAAAAATGATATTGCATTATACGCAATACATACTAATTTTGATTCACACCCTTTAGGTACAAGTTACGAATTATGTAAACGATTAGGGTTTGAAAAGAAGGAATTTTTAAAAAGTGATGACTCGGTTGATGGTTATGGTATGGGGGTTATAACAGAATTGGAGAATCCTATTTCAATTAATGATTTATTAGATAACTTGTCATCCATTTGTAAATCTCCACTTAGATATAATAATATTCCTAAAGATAAATTAACTAAAATTGGAATATTAGGTGGTAGTGGAAGTAATTATATTCAAGAAGCATTAAAAAAGAATTGTGATGTTTTTATTACAGCTGATATTAAATATCATGATTTTCATAGTGTAGATGAAAATATGGTAATCATAGATCCTGGTCACTATGAGATGGAACAATTTGTGCCATTCGCAATGAAAAATATATTAAAAAATAAATTAGGGGATGATATTAATTTAATTACGGGAACTGTACTTACAAATCCTGTTAATTATTACCCTAATTTCGATTATAACAAAATGCAAAAAAACTATTTAAATAATTATAAAGGTTAATAACAGAAATGGAAGAATCTAAATCACAATTACTTGCCTATTTGGCACTTATTGATAGAAATCTTGATGAATTAGAAGAAGAATTTGGTGATTTGCCACAAAAAGTATCGGAACAAGAGGCAAAGAACAAAACTCTTAAAGCAACAGTCAAAGAAACCGAACAAATTTTAGAAGAAGTAAAGGAATTTTGTTCAGTAACGAAAGTTACTCTAGAAGATATGAAGATAAAAGAAGACAAATTGTCACAGCAACAATTCCAAGTGAGGAATAATAAAGAGTTCGATGCTATCACAAGTGAGATAAAACATGTGAAAGAAGAATCAAAAATGTTGACTGAAAAACTTAGGCAAGAGACTATTAAACAACAGAACCTAGAAAGAATATTAGACGAACAAAATGCTGAATTAATTAGTTCAAAAGAAGAACTAAAGAACACAAAGAAAGAATTAGTAGAAGTACAAGAAGAACAAGACGAAGAAAAAGCTGAGTATATAGAAAGAAGAGAAAAAATTATTAGTAAGATTGATAAACCTTCTCTAGATAAATATAATAGAGTAAGAGAATATCATAGTGATGCAGCCGTTAAAGTAAAGAAAAATTCCTGTTCTGGTTGCTTTAGTTCTATTCCTCCACAGCTAATAGTAGAAATGAGAAGTGATGATGATATTCTTTATACTTGTGAGAATTGCGCAAGAATTTTAATTCCAGAAGAAATTGAAGTTAGCGAAGCAGACGTAGAGACAATATAATTATATAACTAATAATACTGGTAATCGCTGTTATTTGATAACAGAGGAAAGTCCGAACTCCAAAGAACAGTACACTTCCTAACGGGAAGAGCTACTAACAAGTAGTATGGAAAGTGCAGCAGAAAATAAACCGCCCACTTAGGTGGGTAAGGGTGAAATGGTGGAGTAAGAGCCCACCGCAATTTGGGTGACCAAATTGGCAAGGTAAACCCTGTACGGAGCAAGGTTAAATAAGAGTATGAATTCAATTTGTTCGATTGAGTTGTTTTTTTAAGCATGCATACTTGGGTAAACCGCATGAGGTACTTGGTGACAAGTATCCCAGATAAATGATTACCTCCTCATTATTATAATGAGAAGACAGAATTCGGCTTATAGTATTTATTATTATATTTTTTATTATATTTACAATCATAAACTTTAACGAAATTTAATATGCAACTACCAGATGATCCGTTTGTACTAGAACTACTCCCTGAATTTATTGATGATTGGCTAGATAAATTAAATTCAGATTATTCTAATTACAAGTCTAATAAAGACTCTGAGTCTATGTATAGATTAGCTCATACTATGAAAGGGTCTTCTTATCAATTCGGATTTGCTGAATTAGGGGATATCGGAGTTGAGATGATGTCACAAGTTAAGAGTGATGATTGGGAAGGAGTTGAACAAAACAAAGAAAAATTTCGTATTAGACTTTTAGAAATACAAGAATACATTCCACAAAATCAATAGAATATAAATTATGAAAAAGATTATAATAGTTTTAGCATCAATTTTATGTACAATACCTTTATTATCACAAACAAGGGTCGCAGTATTACCTTTTCAGAATATGGATGGTAATATAGATTATAATATTCTATGTTATGATTTACAAGAGTCTCTTACACAAGCATTAATAGAAGCAGATGATACTGGAGAAGAATACTACATAGTCCCTGCTGATTCTGTAGAAATGGTACTTTCTGAACTTAATCTTGATCCGTCAAACCCACAATACAAATCTGATTTATGGAAAGCTGTTCAAATACTAAATATTAAAAAAGTGGTTGTAGGGACTTTTAATAAACAAAGTGACAAGTTTCTAATGAATACCTATATTTACGATGTTAAAATGAGAATGGCATATCCGAATAATCAAGCGAAAGATATCTTCAAAACCAGAGAGCAAATTCTAGAAGCAATTCCAGAAATTGTATCGGCTATTCAACCTGGATTAAAATAGACCGTTTTCGTTTTGTTGATTAATACTTTTATTAAAATACTTGTAAGTGCTAGTAGTTACTTTTCTACCTTTAGGTGTAATTTGTAGAAATCCTTTTTGAATCAAGAAAGGTTCATATACCTCTTCTATTGTTCCAGATTCTTCTCCTACAGCTGAAGAAAGAGTATTTAATCCTACTGGACCACCACTATATTTTTCGATTATAGTTAAAAGAATTCTTTTATCCATATCATCAAGGCCTAGTTTATCTACTTCTAACGCTTCTAGTGTCATATTAGCAATAAACTGACTTATTTTCCCATCACCTTTAATCTGTGCGAAATCTCGACTTCTACGTAATAACCTATTTGCAATTCTTGGAGTTCCTCTTGAACGTGAAGCTATTTCAGTCGCTCCTTTATCATCTATTTCTGCTTTAAGTATTTCTGCAGACCTTTTAATAACTCTTTCCAAATCAGTAGTATTATAGTAATCTAACCTAAACAGTAAACCAAACCTAGATCTAAGAGGAGCTGTTAGTAAACCTGCTCTTGTTGTAGCTCCTATTAATGTAAAGTTTGGTATCTTTATCTGAATAGTTCTCGCTGATGGACCACTATCAATCATGATATCTAATGTATAATCTTCCATTGCAGAATATAAATACTCTTCAACAACAGTCGATAATCTATGGATTTCATCAATGAATAGAACATCACCTTCTTCTAAATTCGTAAGTATTCCTGCTAAATCACCAGGTTTTTCTAATACCGGACCTGATGTTGTTTTAATTTGACTTCCCATTTCATTTGCAATAATATAACTTAGAGTAGTTTTACCTAAACCAGGAGGTCCCATCAAAAGAACGTGATCAAGAGATTCATTTCTTTTTCTTGCAGCTTCTATGAAAATTTGAAGATTTGCTACTAAGTTATTTTGACCAGTAAATTCACTAAATGCTTTGGGTCTTAAAGCAGAATCATTAGCTTCATTACCATTCGAATCTGGATTTAATATGTTTTCATTATTATTCATTCAAATTTCTAAATATATGAATTGGGCAATTTCTTTTATCATTATCTAAGCATTTACCATCACAAGCTTTAGCGTAAACTCTAGGTACTGCATTAGGGTTTATTTCTACTATTTCTTTTGCAATTTTCTTTTCTAGTTGATCCTTGTATTCCATACTTTCGTCGTAAGGAAGAATTATATCTAATTCTATAAATATATCTTTTCCAGATTGTCGAGTATGTATAGCTTTAAATTCGCAAATATTAGTATGATTTTTTGTTACAACACTTAAAAATTTCATTTGAACTTCATCTGGAATCGTTCTGTCTAAGAGTTGATTAAGTGCATCTCTCGATCCTTTTAAAGGTACTACTAAAGCAAACATAGTTAATACTATAGCAACACCTGAATCAACCATTAGACCAATATACCTAAAACCAAAGCTCTGTAACCCTAGACCTACGAGTAGGTTTATAAGTACGAAAAGTTCTATATAACTATCATATTTCCATAAATTAGCGTCGTACTCTAGAATTGGCATACCAAACTTTTTAGATGATTTTTTTTGGATACGATATACCAATCTCATCAATAAATACGATACAGAAGAAAAAATCATCAAAATAAAATAATTACTATCGCCAACATTAGTTTTACCAAAATTAGAAATAGCTTCAATACTAGTATATCCTAATACAAGTAGTAATAAAAGTGAAGAACCTAGAATAGATATACTTTCATATTTTCCGTATCCATAATTGAAAATATAATCGGGGTTTCTTACACTCATATTAACTGCATTTACAAACAGAAATGAGTTAAGTATATCCAGAGCAGAGATTATACCATTAGTTTTAACAGCTAAAGAATCTTCAACAATACCTAAAGTTATCCCAAATATAGAGATAAAAATAGTAAGAATTAATGATATTCTTGTTGTAAAAACGGGGGAGTCAGTTCTAAACCAACTCTTTATCTTAGTATATAAATTAAATTGCTGCCTTTCCATTAGGCAAATATAATTAATTAACTACTACTTCTGATTCAGAAATATAAATTTCTCTTATATTTTCAGAATCTTCATCAGGAATGATTTTTACGATGAATGCTGGTTTGGTAAGTTGAGTCTCTGCTTTTTCAGCCCATTCAATTAGTTTTATAGAGTTTTCTTCATACAAACACTCATCAAAACCAATCTCATTTAACTCTTTGTTTTGTTCTATCCTATACAAATCAATATGATAAATAGGTACTTCATGATTTTTTATTTCCCCCAGATACTTATTCATAATAGTAAAAGTAGGGGAGGTAACTAAATCCTCAACATTGAAATATTCACATATACCTTTGATAAATTCTGTTTTACCAGAACCTAAATCACCATAAAGAAATACTATATCACCTAGGTTAAGTCTTTTTGCAAACTTACTTCCAAGTTCAATTGTTTCTTCTTCGCTATTCGTTGTATATTTTGTTTCAAGCATAACAACAAAACTAGCAAAGAATTTATTAAATAAAAAATTATCTGCTTTTTAGTTTTATAACTGGAATTATCATTTCTTCCATTGAGATTCCGCCATGCTGAAAACTATCTCTATATTTATTCAAATAATGATGATAATCAGTTGGATAAACGAAATAGTAATCCTCTTTAGCAATTATATTGTTTACTGTAATCCCACCTTTGGGTACTTTGATATCTTCAGGATTACTAATTTGCATTGCTGTTTTAGGGTCAGCTTTAACATTTTTTCCAAATTTATATCTTAAAGATGTTGATGTATCTTTATCCCCTAATACTTTTACTCCTCTCAAACATCTAATCGATCCATGATCAGTAGTGATGATAATTTTAGCATCTTTAACATTTGAAAGTTGTTTCAACATTCCTAAAAAGCTAGAATGTTTGAACCAAGAGCTAGTTAAAGAACGATAAGCAGATTCATCAGGGGCAATCTCCTTCAATATAGCATAATCAGAACGTGAGTGTGCAATCATATCAACTGCATTAAGAACTATAGCAGTCAAATCGTTATTTGCAAACTTTAAAATATCTTTTTCAACTCTTTTCCCATAATCAGTATCAAATATTTTTATATAAACGGGATCATTTTTAAGTTTAATTCTTCTTCTTTGAAGCCAAGATTGCATTAATTCTTTTTCGAATTTATTTTGGGTATGTTCTTCACTATTTACTTCTACTTGCCAATATTGAGGATAATATTTCTTGATATCGGAAGGAAATAGACCAGCAAATAGTGAGTTTCTACAATATGGTGTTGCTGTAGGTAATATTGAACAATAAAAATTTGTATCAAATGTATAATATTGTCTTAATACTTCCTCGAAAAGTAGCCATTGATCGTATCTCATACAATCTACGACAAAGAGAAAGGTTGGCCCGTCTTTTTCTACTTCTTCCCATAGATATGCATCAAGTATATCAGGAGAAAAAAGAGGTAAGTCTTCCTTTTCTTCGCTATTTATCCAATCAACATAATTTTCTTCAACAAATCTAGAGAAAGAAGTGTTAGAATCGCTCCATTGATTACTAAGAGTTTCTTTTAATCCTGAATCAGGGTGTTTATCTAATTCAAAAGACCATTTTACAAGCTTTTTATATATATCAACCCAATCATTCCACACCATAGGACCCATAAGCTGCCTACTTACTTCAGAAAATCCTTTCATATAGTCTTGAGTAAATTTTTCCGTTTCGATTCGTTCAGTCTCTAAAAACTTCTTACATGCTAACAAAATTTGGGCTGGATTTACGGGCTTAGTTAAATAGTCATCAATTTTCAAACCTATGGCTTCTTCCATAACGCTTTCTGCTTCATTTTTTGTCACCATAACAACAGCAGAGCCTGCATCTAATCTTTTAAGTTCTGGCAATGTATCTAATCCAGACATTCCAACCATATTTTCATCTAAGAAGATCAAATCATAGTGCTTAGTTTTAACAAGTTCTATTGCGTCTTCACCATTAGTTGCTTTGTCTACATCATAACCTCTCTTTTCTAAAAGAATTATATGTGGTTTTAATACTTCTATTTCATCATCAATCCAGAGGATATTGCCTTTACTAGTCATCAAATCTCCAATTTTGCAAATGTATAAACTTAAATTATACTTTATTTTTGTAACGTGTAACTTATCTTACGTATAATTCACATAAATGCTACATTATTGAATAACTTTTTATAGTTAATTAGTTTCAATAAATTATATTATTCAATTTAATCTTTATTTTTCCGTCTCTTATGATATAAATGAAAAAACAATATAGTTAAATATGAATTTTGATAATTATACAATTAAATCACAAGAAGCTATAAATACAGCTACTCAAATAGCAAAAAGTTACAATAACCAAGCACTTGAACCAGGACATTTAATTGCAGCACTAGTGCAAGATAATATGAGTATTGTTTCGAGTATTATTTCGCGAATAACGACGAAACTAGATGTTATTAAGATTAAGATTAATAGTTTGATTGAAAAATATCCAAAAATAAGCAATACGGAATCAGAGAATTATATATCTAATGATCTTAGAAAAGTGTTTTCTACATCAGAAAATGAAGCGAATATACTAAAGGACAAATTTATAAGTTCAGAACATCTGTTGCTTGGGATAATAGAAAATAATAACTCGGTTGCTGAATTATTAAAAAGTAATGGAATAAATAAACAGGAAATATTGAATATAATGAAAGATATAAGAGGAACGCATTCAGCGTCTGATAAGAATGCAGAAGAAAAATATGATTCTTTGAATAAATATGGTAGAAATTTAAACATAGATGCTCAAAGAGGCAAAATAGATCCAGTAATAGGAAGAGATAGTGAGATTCGAAGAGTTTTACAAGTATTAGCTAGAAGAACTAAGAATAACCCATTACTTATTGGTGAACCCGGAGTTGGTAAAACAGCTATTGTTGAAGGTATAGCTCAAAGAATAGTTTCAGGAGATGTCCCTGATGGATTGAAAGATAAAACTCTTATATCACTTGATATGGGGACATTAGTTGCTGGAACCAGTTATAGAGGTCAGTTTGAGGAAAGATTAAAGGCAATTGTGAAAGAAGTTACAGAATCAAATGGTGAAATATTCTTATTCATTGATGAAATACATACTTTAATA
>JAUHXN010000294.1 GCA_030426865.1 bacterium
GAATGGTTAACTCTATTAGAGTAATAAGTGAGATTATAGCCAAACTACCTAAAGATATGGCTCCAGAAACAACGGAAGGATATCAACCGTATATTCATCCTCACGAAGTAGATGCAAGAGTTGGAAAATCTACTCTTCATTTATTATTCCGTGATTTTAAAACGGAAGGTCTTGCAGTACAAAGAGAAATTGTGGAAAAAATAATAGCTGAAGTCCAACCAAATTATCCCAAAGCAATAATAGATTTGAAAGTAGTAAAATCATACCGTAATATGTACGATGTGCTAATGGAAAACCCTAAAGGTCTGGATTTACTTTATAAAGCAGCTGAAATGGCTGGTACTAATCCCGAGTGGGAGCCAATAAGGGGCGGAACTGATGGCTCTCGATTAACAGAGATGGGATTGCCTACTCCTAACATTTATACAGGTGGACAAAACTTCCATAGTAACAAAGAATGGTTATCATTAGATTTCTTAGAGAAAACTATTGAAACAATGATTAACTTAGTAGAATTATGGGGGCAAGAAGGAAAATAATTGGCTAAAGCAAAAACTATACTAAAATACGGAATATCTCTAATATTGTTAGTTATATCTATTTACTTAACAGTAGATGGTATTAACTTTAGTAAATTATATTCTGCCATATTAGAAATAGATTATTTTTGGGTATTAGCCCCACTTCCTATTGTTGTTCTATCTCATTTGATGAGAGCAATTAGATGGAAATTACTTCTTTCACCTTTCCACGAAGCGAAATCAACATTAAATCTATTCTCAGCAACTATGGTTGGATATTTATTCAACAATGTATCTCCTCGAGGTGGTGAATTAGTCAGACCTTACATATATAGTAAAAGAGAAAAAATATCTTACTCTAGCACGTTTGCAACTATCCTAGTAGAAAGAATATTAGATCTAATCACATTGGGTGTGTTAATAGCAGTTGTACTTACATGGAACAGTGATCAAGTACTAAAAGCTTTCCCAGAAGATACTGACCCAATGAAGTTAGTAATAATCTCCGGGTTAATATTATTTGTGATGTTTCTCTCACTTTATCCTCCTACAATTAAATTCTTTTTGGATAAAGTAGTTAAACCATTTTCAGAAAAGATTTATTTAAAGTTAGCAGACCTTTTCGATAAATTCAGACAAGGTTTTGCTATTATAAAACGACCTTCAAAATATGCACGTATTGCTTTAGAGTCTATATTTATATGGATTCTATACGCGCTCCCATTGTACCTATTATTCTTCGCATTTGGGTTTGAAACAACATATTCACTAGGAATAGAAGATGCGCTATTATTAGTAATAGTATCAGGAATAGGTGTTACAATAGCCCCTACACCTGGAGCCATAGGCGTATATCATTACTTAGTAACTACTGCTTTAGTTCAGTTATACGGAATTGATTCAGAGACAGGACTTGCATTTGCTACTGTAGCTCATGCTGCTTCAAAGCTAATGGAATTACTACTAGGTGGTGTGTTCTTCATCCGTGAGAATATAAAGGAAATCCCTACAGAAATAGAGTTAGAAGAAGACATAATTAGTTAGGTAAAAGAATAACTAGTCTAAGATTCAAACTCAGTATCGCAAACTTTACACAAATTAACTGAGTCTGCTGCAAAAGGGAAAATTGATAGAACCAATGCGACCAACATAGCAAACTTACTTTTAGCGCTTTTTAACGTCTTGACACCATGATAGAATTCTGATGAACCGCAGTTAGGACATCTGATAATCTTGTCATTGTCGTCTCTATGGAATGTCTGTTCAATTTCTTCCATTATTTCTTTGGCTCTCTCTACATCCTCCTCTCTTACTTTGAGTCTAACACCTCCTAGAGAATAATTGTACATAGGATTAACTCCCATCATATATTCATCGTTCAAGAAGCATTGGATTTCTTCATCCTCAATCCTTGATTTAATAAGATGTGCTTCGACACTAGTATCAAACTGAGCTATGGTAACTAATTTCATAAATTTCTACAACCGATAAATTAATCAAGGAATGATTTTTCGTGTTGATAAACACCTGCTTGTTTTGAGATATTTAGCAGTACACCAATAGCGATAGAGTAAATAATAATAGCAGTACCACCAAATGAAATAAAAGGAAGTGGTAAACCAGTAGTAGGAAGTAAGCCCGTATTAACTCCAGCGTTAACGAAAACGTAAATTGAGAATGTCACTACTATACCTACTGATAAGAAATAACCAAAGGCATTTGGAGCTTTTCTAGCTATCAACATACCTCGATAAAAGACAAATCCAAACACAAAGATTACGAAAAATAGTCCTATAAACCCGAATTCTTCACCTATGATTGAGAATATAAAATCTCCATAAGACTCTGGTAAAAACATATGACTTTGGCGTGATTGTCCAACTCCAACACCCGAAACGCCACCATTTCCAATGGCAATAAGGGCTTGTTTTAATTGATACGAGACTGCCTCTCCCCCAGCTTCTTCACCACCTAAGTACGCTTGGATACGAGCCATTCTATAAGGAGCAGAAACCGCATAAACCCCTGCTAATACAACGCCAATTATGCCTGTATAAATTAGATAAAGTAGATTGACATTTCCAATGAACATCATAGCAAAAGATATCATGAAAATTACTATCATAGTTGAGAAGTTCGGTTGCAAAGCTATGAGGATACATATAACAAGAGTCCAGACAATAAAAGGAACGAATCCACTTTCGAAGTCTTTTATAACTTCTTGCTTTTTTTCAAGCATAGCAGCGAAATGAAATATCATCGCAAACTTTGCAAATTCGGAGGGTTGGATACTTACTCCACCTAAACTAATCCATCTAGAAGCACCTTTGGCAGAAGAACCACCCACTAACACGAAGACTAAGAGTAATATAGCTATAAACAATGCCGGCTTTGTAAATCGTTTATAAACATTATAATCTATTCCTGAAACTACTATCATAGCAAATATTCCGAACAAGATTTTGCCTAAATGGCTAAAAAACAATGTGTCAGAGGAGCCAGTTTTTAACTCAGATATTGTAGAAGATGCAGTATAAACAACAGCTAAACTAAATAGCATAAGGGCTATTATTGAGATAAATAAGAACCAATCTATTCTATTTTTTTGAGTTGTTGTTTCCACTATACAAAGCTATTTACTACTTGTTTGAATACATCACCGCGATGTTCAAAATTCACAAATTCAT
This sequence comes from bacterium, assembly GCA_030426865.1. Lineage (GTDB taxonomy): Bacteria > Bacteroidota > Ignavibacteria > Kapaibacteriales > UBA2268 > PGYR01. The sequence continues at coordinate 3,209 of JAUHXN010000294.1, forward strand.
CGAAGCTCTTGCAAGCTGGTGATAGCAATACTGTATCGCCAGGTTTTGCTGCTACTGCTGCTTCTTGTGTTGCTTCTATAAGATTATTTGCTAAAAAACATTTTACTTTACCTGAGAATTTGTCGAACAATCTGTTCTTTTCCTCACCAAAGCAAATCAAATATTTTACTTTATTTTCAACTAATTCACTTAATACACTATAGTCATTAGCTGAGAGTAGCCCCCCTGCAATCCAAACTATATTTTCATCAAATGAATTCAATGCATACCAAGAAGAGTTTACATTTGTTGCTTTAGAATCGTTGATAAAACGTACACCGTGCAAATCGCGCACTACTTCCAATCGGTGTTGCACACCTTTGAAAGAAGCTACTGCATCTCTGATGACTTCGTTTCTTATTTGTAGGTATTTCGCTGCTATTACTGTCGCGAATGTATTATATAGATTATGCTCACCA
>JAUHXN010000019.1 GCA_030426865.1 bacterium
GTAGGATTAGGAGTATTACTTTTTTCATTTTAGTTCTGTTGTTTTAGTACTTTGATTCATATTTCTGGTTGTAGAGGCGTATTGCATACGTCTCCCTAATTACCACCCCGTCCTGCTATGCAGTCCACCCCTCTAAAGGGGAATTGTTTCGTTTGATGATATATATGAGTTACAATACATAAATTAATTCCGAATTTCATATTCCTATAAGTTTAATAATAAGCAATAAATAGATATTGTGCAACGATAATTAATTTGTTCTATTTCTGCTATCTTCCGGCTTGGAATAGCGATGAGCAGAAGAACAACCTGTGCTTTCTTTTAATTGTTCTGCAAAGAGGTTATTCTTATATTTACAGTTAATCTAAAATACAAAACACAGGAATATGAAATTACTTCTTTCTTTACTACTGCTCAATCTTGTACCTATTACCATATATTCAGAAATAATGGATGAACGTCATTACGAAGAAGGCCCTCTTACTTGGTACGACTTTCAGGGTGAGCCAATAGAAAATAATAATATTACAGCGCAAATCAGATTCTTATCGGAATATCACCCCGAAGAAGAAGAAAGAAATGATACTACATTCACATATATCAAAGCAAGTAATTACTTCAATAAAAGTGCTGCTTGGGTTTCTGATGGACATAGAACTGGTTTAGCACTCACTTATTTTCAAGTAATGTTTGATATCCGCGAATACTTCCGCAGAGAGCTAGAAAAAGAGCTAAATCAAACGGAAGAAATTTACCACCTTACTAAAAAGCATAATGCATACTTCGAAAAAGGTAGTGTGGAAATACAGCGTTTCAATTTAGAATCAGAATCGGGAACTCTTAGAGATGTAGTCCTAAAGTGGGAATCATTATATGCAATGAAGCTAAATCAGACTAGAAGCCCAGTGCTGCCTTACGTCAAAGATGCTAATTGGGCTTATGGTGCAAACGTAGGTCTTAATAGTAGTATTAATACGGGTACAATGAGCGAATTTCTTACTAATAACTATGGCTTCAGCTATGGTGGCGATCTCGCATACCGTGATTTCACTCTTTTCCTTCAAGTTGCTCTGGTTTATGGTGATATTAAAAAGCCATTCATTTATGAAAAGACTTGGGAGCCAGATATGGGCTCTACTACTGCGATTATCGACCTAAGTTTAGGTTACCCTATTTTGGACAACAGTACACATCGTTTGGTTCCATTTTTAGGTGCTGGGGTACACGAAATCAGTGTCTCTAATAGTGTAGATGAGATGGAAGGAATAAATCTAACAAGGTATAGTTATATATTTGGATTCTGCTATGATTTTAATTTGAGCACTAGTGCAAACATAACATCATTACCTGGTTTCAGTGGTAGTAAATTTTCTAATCAACATAATATTAGATTACGTCTTTATGTGAGTGATGTAAAAAATGATGTATTCAAAGGTAATTCTATTAACCTTTCCCTTGGGTATTCATTCTACACCAAAATGATTGACTTAATAGAGTAGGGTTAGGTGTATTGTTCTTAGATTATTAAAAAAGGACGAACTATCCTTCACTTCTAAAGACAAAATGAATTTCGCTGATCTAATCAGCAACAATTACATCCAAATCGTTGGCTTCAAGCTCTGCTATACCTCTCGCTTTGATTTGTGCATATCTGTTTTGCAATGTGAAATAACCAATTATAGCTGTTACAACAGCGCCTATAACAAGAGACCAAAATATACCAATTAACCCGAAGTACTTAGAACCAAAATAAGCTAAAGGTACAAAGAAAACAAACATATACCCTGTAGTTAATGCAGCTGATTCTAATGGCCTTTTGAGTACATTGAGTGAGCTTGTGCTTATCATTAGAATACCCCTAAACGCCATAGCAAACGGAGTAATACTCAAGTAAAGCACCATAACTTCTACCACAGCTGGATCAGATTTGACAAACCAGGATATAGGTTCTTTGAATAACTCAAAAAATCCAATCATTATTGCTCCCCAGACGAAACAAAATGTAATTGCCAACTTGAAAGCTTTATCAATTCTATCGAATTTCAATGCACCCCAGTTCTGCCCTATAAAAGGGCTCAGTACAGCCGCTGTAGCCATAAATACTGTGAGTACTAAGGATTCTATACGTGATGCGGCACCTAGTGCGGCTACGGCTGCCTCGCCATAATCAGATGTGAAATCTATGATAATACCAAATCCAGCTGGTAATATTATATTACTTGCAGCTGTAGGTAGTCCTACGTGTAGTATCTCTTTCCAAGAAGCTATTATCTCTTTTAGTGTAGGCACTTCGAAAGTTATCATGTCATAATTGTAATATAGTAGTCTGAATGCTACTACCAGAGTAACTATTCTACCAATGAGTGTAGCTATTGCTGCACCTTGTATTCCCATAGCAGGCACAGGACCAAAACCGAATATAAAGATTGGATCTAGTATAATATTGATACCTACGGCGACTAACATAATATAGCTTGGGGTTTTGATATCCCCCGTAGCCCTTATCGCATAATTCCCTACCATAGGTACTATGAGGAATAATGTCCCTGGAAGCCAGATGAACATATACTCCCGTATATATACCATCGTTGATTCGTCAGCACCCATAGACATAAAGAGCTGGTCAATGAAGACTATGCCTACTATGATAGTTATTGCAGTTACTATAAGTGCTAGTATAATTGAATCAGTAGCTAATCGCTTTACTCTATGCTCATCTCCTTCTCCAATTGCTTTGGATATAACAGCAGTAGCTCCTATGCCCAAACCCATTGCTATACCGATTACTACAAATACCATAGGAAAAGTATAAGTAATTGCGGCTAGTTGTTTTACTCCTAACTTGGCTATAAAGACTGTATCTACAAAGTTGAAACCTATAGCAGCACCTATCCCAATAGTCATCGGAATAGCACCAAATAATAATTGTTTACCTACATCGCCATTCGTAAATTTGGCTCGACTCTCTTTCGGTTTTATATCTTTCAATTAGTTCCTAGTTGCTAATAATTTTTTGTAACGTGCATAAAACGGATTAAAGTGAAATTAATTTTAATTAGTTAAAATGACAATAAGATGAATAGGAGTATTGTAGTGTTACTTCTTGTCTTCATCAACTAAGGTTTGTAATTCGAGGATTTTGTCAGCATACTTTGATTTATCAGCTGTGATTTCTTGTAGTTGCTTATATATAATCAGAGCTTCTTCAAAAGCATCCTGTTGTTCGTAGATTTTTGCTAAAGTGAGGGTTTCTTTAATATCAATTTCTTCTTGCTCTGATTTTTCACTTTTAATCAGATCTGAAACTATTTCAGGGTTCAAATCATCGTTTCTAATGGCTTGATGAATTTCTTTTTCCAAGTCTTTGTTTTGTTCTTCTACGACTACTTCAGATTCTATTTCATCATCATCTATAACTTCTGACTCAGGTTCGATAGTATCGATTTCAACTATTTCGTCTGGCTCGTCATTTTCTTCTTCCTTGACCTCTTCAGAAACAGTATTTTCTTCTTGCACTATTTCAGATTCTTGAGTAATCTTCTCAATAGTATCTTTCTTTAATCGGCTATTCTTTATGTTTAACTTAATTACATTTGGTGCGCTATCATAGACTTCTTGCATTTGTTCATAGTCGCCCATAGCTTCCAAAGCACGGATAAGTACCGCATAAGCTGTATAATACTCGGGGTATTTGGCTAACCCCCGAGTACATAATACCGCAGCTTCGCGTGATTTTCCTTCTTGCAATAATTTTTCTGCTTCTACTAAAAAAGCAGGTTCAATCTCGTGCATTAGTCTCTACCACCTAGTAATCTAAGCATAAATAAGAACATATTGATAAAATCTAAATAAAGAGCAAGAGCTCCCATAACAGCACCTTTTTGAGCAAGTTCATTGTTTTGCATATAATAATGGTGCATATTTTTTAATCTTTGAGTGTCATAAGCAGTTAATCCAGCAAATAATAGCACACCTAGAATAGAAACTCCAGTTTCTAACATAGTACTTTGCACAAAAAAGGAATTAATCAATGTTACTAATATAATACCTACTACTCCCATAAACAGGAATTTGCCAAATGCAGATAAGTCTTTTTTCGTTGTAAAACCATAAACGCTCAGTGCCGCAAATGCACCTGCACTCACGAAGAAGGCATTATAAATAGCTCCCATAGTATAAGCAGCGAAAATAGATGAGAAAAACAATCCATTAAGTGCTGCATAAGCAATGAAAATGCCTGTAGCAGTTGTTGCTGTTATTTTATCTATTCTGAATGATAGGAAAAACACTAGACCTAGGGTTGCTAAACCTATAAATAGATTGTAACGTGCCAATGATATCCACATCCCACTATCGTAGATATAGTAAGCAAGTAAACCAGTTAGGCCTAATCCACCCACCATCCAACCATATACTTTCTGCATGAAAGCGGCTTGTGATGCTTGTACCTGACTTTGACTAAGTCCTTGTATAGGTCTTAGCTCTTCTGAATAATCTATCATTTATTTCCTCTTATAATAATAAAAAAGTATTTACTATTTTCAGAGACGAAATTAGCAAATACTTTATTGAAAAATAAATAATAAATGAAATTATATTCAGATAACTTTAACGAATTACTTCCAACCCACTTTGTTAAATAGCTTTACGGCTTCTTTATTGTACTCACCAAGTTTTGATAAATTTATTTCATCTTCTTTAAATTCGCCCCATGAATTGAGTAGTTCTGACGCATTTACTTCCGGGTTTACTGGATATTCGTAATTTGACTCCGAAAACAGACCCTGTGCACTATTTGAAGTAAGGAACTCTATGAATTTGATAGCATTTTCTTTATTCTTGCTGTATTTAGCTACCCCAGCTCCGGATACGTTTATATGTGTACCACGGTCATTTTGATTTGGATAAAGTATAGATATACTAGTTGCAGCCTCTTTGTCCGAGTCATCATCTGACTCTATCATTTTACCGATATAATATGAATTCACAATTGCTATATCACCAAGTCCAGCGGCTATGGCCTTTACTTGATCTCTATCTCCTCCCGCTGGAGTACGTGCCATATTATTTACAACACCTTGTGCCCACTGCTCAGCATAGTTACTATCAGGAAAATGTGCTATAAATGATGCAAGAAGTGATTGATTATATATATTGCTACTAGCTCTAACAAGAACTTTTCCTTTATATTTATCTTTAGTCAAATCCCAATAGTTTTTCAGCTCACCATCTTTAACTCTATCTTTTGAGTAAACAATTAGTCTTGCTCTTTTTGTCAATCCATACCAATAATTCTCATCATCTTTTAAGTGAGAAGGTACATTCTTTTTTAATAAATCAGATTCTATAGGTTGCAATAAACCTTTTTCTTTTGCATTGTGTAATCGCCCTGCATCAACTGTTATTAATACGTCTGCTGGAGATTGGTCACCTTCATTTTCCATTCTCGATATTAACTCATCAGCATTTGCATTTATTACATTGACTTTGATACCTGTCTCATCCTCAAATTGCTTGAATAGTAGTTTGTCAGTATCATAATGACGGTGTGTATATACATTAACTTCTTGTGTCTTTTCTTGGGGTATTTCTTCAGATTTGCCACAGGCAATAAGTGATATAGCTGCAAATAGCAGTATAATTCGATTGTAAATATTCATTGGTTAGGTCTTATTTATTAATTATAAACTTACCGGTTTTTACACCAGTTCCAAGTTCTAACTTAATAATATAGACTCCATTTGTAAGATTTCCAACATCTAATTTTAGATTCTGTAACCTTGTGTAATCGAGAGATTCTTGTTTGACTATTCCGCCTTTGAGATTGTAAATCTTATATCCTATAACATCGTATTGATTTTCTAAATCTATCACTATATTATCAATCGCTGGATTTGGGCTAATTAGCATAGAGTAATCCGTTATGTTATCTATAGAAACAGAGCTAGTACCAACATCTATAAGTGGTTCGGAGCAATATCTGAAATACTTTAAAGTTGTTTGTTGGAATATCTCTGTTGTAGCAGCAGTAATACCCATGTACGCTTTCCCATTATCTAAATCAATAAATTCTTCAATATCAAAGTCATTAATTACCAGTTGAGGTAGTAAATAATAGCTTTCTGGTGAAATATAAACTTTTAGCTGCCTGTTATGATAGGTAACTAAACATTTATAAAGATTGTCATCTGGCTCTATTTCAGGGATATTGTTAGTGTAATCGATACCGTTTATATTATAGTCTGTAGTTATTTTACCCCTAGATGACATAACAGAAAGATGATTACCATTGTTGTCATGAATATCTTTATTCTGATCAAACTCAACTACAAAAGAGTTCTCTAACCCCTCATAAGCAAGGCCATCTGTTCCTGTCCCTAATTCGTAACCACTTTTAGTCTGCAATACAAACGCAAATCCTGTACCTCCTCTGTTCGTAAACTCAGTGCCTTTACCCCCTCTAGAAAGCTGCACTTGGAACTCAGCAGTAAAACCACCTGAAATAGGAATCATTTCTTCTGACCAGAGTGCTCCTTTCATCCACCTAATTGCGTAACCGACATCTATACCATCTGGGGGAAATTCTTGCACTAGGTTAACTTTCGAAGTGTCTTCATCTCTCTCATCATATAGGTAATCATCGCAAAGTAATGGATCATAGAAATAATTAGTCAGGAAGTTAGGCAAACCACGAGTAGTATAAGTACCTGGTAGTGTTTGTAATGCCCTTTTTTGATAATCAGCATCATCACCAACTAACCAAGGGTAATTAATAACCCCCAATGTACTATCAGCATCATTTGTTATATAGAGTCTCTTATCCGGCCCTAATTGCAATGCGCCTAATATGTACTCTGTGGACCAACCACCTAATTCGTAGAATTCTATATCATCAACTTCTGCTAGTGCAGGGTGAAGTATCTGATACACTTTTGATTCGGGGAATATAGAGCCAACATAAATAATCCTACTATCCGGCGAAAATTCTAATCCATAAGTCAATGATCCTTCGCCTAATTCAATCTCTTCTATTAGCTTCACTTTGCCAGTATTATAATCAAAACTCGAAAGCTCTAGTTTATGATTATTCTGATGTGAATTGATTATATATCTACTATTAGGAGATGCTTTTATATATCCATAATTATTTACAATTAAAGGTTCTTTCTTGGAACCAATAGGCGAAACTACGGGTATAGTATCTATTCCAGAAGAATCAATTCTATATGACAAATAATTGTTGCTATTATACTCGGTAGTAATTAACCAATAAGTCTTGTAGTCTGGAGTTGCGCAGACTGTAATCTTTTCATGGATTCTGTTTTGGAGGTTAATATTCTTCTTAACAACACCACCCAATCCATTGTCTAATCTCATATCCACAAGTGAATAATTAAGTCCTTGTTCTCGACCTACATTTAGGGCTGTAATTACATAGTATAGATTTTTATTGCTTGGGATTTCTACAACTACGGCAGACTGAGTAGAGGATGGGTGCCCCATAAGTCCAGTACCATTTAGCATTATTTTATTTTCTCGGTTCCAGATAGTTTGTCCATCTGTGAAGAACATAGGTTTACCAAATCTATCGCAAAATATACTACAACCTTCATTTGTTTTTAGAGGTCCAGAAATCATTTCTGGTTTACCAGAAGTGAAGTCTATACCTGCACCTATCCCAAAGTACCAAGTTTGTGCTTCAGGTTGAGCAGTTACTATAGTTGCAGAAAGCAATAATAGTATTATTTTTGTTTTGATTCCCATTTGTCAAATATTTCCATTAGTAAATCAACACCATCAGTTAATGCTGCTGGCCCTGGCTGCAGTATAATTTCTGAAGGTAATTCGTATATCTCATCATCTATTACAAATGTGAGTTTTTCCCAACCATTTCGGTTTAGGACAGTATCTTTTTTAAATTTTTTACCACACCAAGATGCAAGCATAATATCGGCATCACGTTCTAGTACTCTATCAGGCGAGTCTAAAATTCTATCCTTAGCATGGAATTTGAAGCTCAAATCCGAATAAACGTCAGTTCCACCGCATAGCTCAATAATCTCACTTACCCATGATATTCCTGTTATTATGGGATCATCCCATTCTTCGAAATATACTCTGGGCTTATGTTTTCTACTCAAGCCTTTTGTCTTTGCTATTTCTAATTTATTGCTAATACTATTAGCAAATTCAAGGGCATCTTCATACCTGCCTACTAATGCGCCTAGCTGTTCTATGAATATTAATATACCTGCAATTGTCCTGTGGTTAAAACACATAACATTTTGACCAGCTTTAATTAGTTCAGCACATATATCAGCTTGTAAGTCAGACCAAGCTATAATCAAATCTGGCTCTAACTCGAGTATCTTGTCAATTTTGGCATCTATATAACGAGAAACAACAGGTTTTTCTTTCCTCGCTCTTTTAGGGCGTTTCACGAATTGAGTTATTCCAACTATTAATTCTTCTGCACCAATACTATAAAGTGTCTCAGTTGTTTCTTCCGTAAGGCAGACTATTCTTTTGGGTAAATTCTCGTACATTTTTAAAGTATTTTGATGAATAATTCTGCTTACAAAGACAAAATAGTAAATAATAGATTTTAAATCATAGGTATTATTACTTAATATGCTAATTTATTACATCTTAGCTAATATACAGTAACTAATTAAAAAAAAATATTTTAACTATTCCATAACCTAATTAGATTCTCTTCGTTTTAATAAGTAATATTTTTAAACTATTTGAAAAAGGTACAAAAATGAAATATCTACTTTTATCAATAACTATGCTCATAGGACTGTCGTCTTGTACATATCACAACAATGATCACGACCATCCCGCAATATACAAATCAGATTATACTACATTTGTATATACTATTAATCCTAATAATTGGGTAGATAATGGTGATGGACTATTCTCTGAAATAAATGCACCAGAACTGACAAATGATATGCTCAAATTCGGTTATTTCATTACTTATATAAACATAGGTACTGAGAATGAACCAGTTTACAGCGAATTGCCTCAAACCTTATTTTTCACTGATAACTTAGGAACCCCATATACTATTGAAATGTATCCAACATATAGAAATGGATCTGTCAGAATAGAATATTTTGATACACACCCTGACAATAAACAATTCCCGACTAGTTCTTACACATACCGTACTGTAATTATTAGTGACCCTTATGTAGTTAATGGGTTGAAAAACAATGAAATTTCAAGAGAATATGAGTCTGTAATACAGGCCATGAACGATCAAGCTATAGACAATAAACAAGTAATACTTGACTAATGGCAGAATCTGAATTATTTAAACATATAACATCTTTATCGACGGAGCAGAATAATCCTGCTTCGTCCGATATTGATATAGCTTCAACACGTGAAATAGTTGATATTATTAACTCTCAAGATAAACTAGTAGCTGAAGCAGTAGAGCAAGAACTAGACAATATAACAACAGCAGTAGATGGCATTGTAGAGAGGTTCAAGCGAGGTGGAAGACTATTCTATTTTGGAGCTGGTACTAGCGGTCGATTGGGAGTGCTCGATGCTTCTGAGTGCCCCCCTACATTTGGTTCTGAGCCTACTTTAGTTCAAGGTAGAATAGCTGGTGGCAAAGACGCTATGTTCGTAGCACAAGAAGGAGCAGAAGACGATCCTCATATAGGTGCAGATGAAGTTGTGATGTCTGGTCTAAAAGAACAAGATATATGCTGTGGTATAGCGGCTTCTGGTAGAACACCTTACGTATTAGGAGCAATCCAAAAAGCCAGAGACATTGGTTGCTTTACTATATTAGTAACTACAGCAGGACATACAGCTATACAAGAAATGGGAATAAGAGCAGATGTAATAATCTCACCAAACGTAGGCCCAGAGGTAGTAGCTGGATCTACAAGAATGAAGTCAGGAACAGCACAGAAGATGGTGCTGAATATGCTAACTACTGCTGCTATGGTACGAATGGGTAAGACATACGGAAACGTGATGGTTGACCTAAAACAATCTAATGCAAAGCTAAAAGAACGTTCCAAAAAGATACTAATGACTATTTGCGAAATAGATTATGATACTGCTGCTCAACTATTAGAAGACAGCGGACACCACGTTAAAACAGCAATAGTTATGTCCCTACTTAATTGCTCCAGAGATGAAGCAACTACAAAGCTAACCCAAACCGATGGGTTCATAAAGAAAGCAGTGAAATCATAAAAAAATAAAACCATAACACTTATTTTTAGTATATTAGGCGTATTTTAATAACGAAATTCACTTAATTACTCGGATTTGATATGCCTTTATTTCCCCAAGATCAGATAGTATTTGGTATTCTTGCTCTCACATTAGGATTTGTTTTCTACTCATCAAGTTCTGAAAACAAGATTTTCAAGAAATTCTATGCGGTTATTCCGGCATTGTTAATGTGTTATCTGATACCTTCGCTTTTCAATACTTTTGGGGTGATTTCCGATGGCTCATCTAGTCTATACTCAATGGCGAAAGATTACCTTTTACCAACGAGTTTGGTGTTACTTACACTTAGTATAGATTTCAAAGGGATATTAAAACTGGGTAACAAAGCACTAATAATGTTCTTTACCGCAACTGCAGGTATAGTTATTGGTGGTCCAGTAGCAGTACTAGTATTGTCCTATATTTCGCCCGATGTGGTCGGTGGAGTTGGCAATGACGCAGTATGGAGAGGACTTGCTACATTAGCTGGTAGTTGGATTGGTGGCGGTGCTAACCAAGCTGCAATGTTAGAAATGTATGAGTACAATCAATCATTCTACGCTGGAATGGTAGCGGTAGATATAATAGTTGCGAATATATGGATGGCATTCTTACTATGGGGAGCTGGAAGAAGCGAGGCGATGGATAAGTGGCTAAAAGCAGATTCATCGGCTATAGACAAACTAAAAGAAACGATGGAAAACTATAGACTATCAGTACAGAAAATGCCTACCCTAACTGACACTATGGTAATACTAGGTGTCGGGTTTGGTGCTACATCTTTTTCACATTTCGCAGCTAATATAATAACAAACTTCATAGAAACTAGTGGCTCTGTAGCTATGCAACAATCTGTACTTAATAGCCATTTCTTTTGGTTAGTTGTAACAGCTACTACTATAGGATTATTGCTCTCATTCACTAAAGCACGTAACCTAGAGGGCGCTGGAGCATCACGCATAGGCAGTGTGTTCATATATATATTAGTAGCAACAATCGGTATGAAAATGGATGTAACACAAACGTTTGACAATCCCGGATTATTAGCTGTCGGACTAATTTGGATGGGATTCCACGTAATACTACTATTCGTTGTAGCAAAAATTATACGAGCACCTTTCTTCTTCCTAGCAGTAGGTAGTAAAGCAAACGTTGGTGGTGCAGCATCGGCTCCAGTAGTAGCTTCTGCCTTCCATCCATCTTTAGCATCTGTAGGTGTATTACTCGCAGTACTTGGCTATGCACTAGGTACTTACGGTGCAATACTAGCTGCGGAGATGATGAGAGTAGTAGCACCGTAACAGATTATTTAATAGATAGTTTAATTCCCTCAAAACTATTGTAATTCAATAGTATGAGAGGATATGTAGTGTCCGATGGATCCAGATTCTAATTGCAAGTCCCTCCTTGAGGAGGGATTTAGGGAGGTGTTTCTTCTATCAGCTAACACTTGCATTATTCCACTCATTTTAATTTGTTTAGATATGTGAACAGAGCTAAAAAATAAAACTTCACTCTTATTGAGACATTTTCGCCATTCATGTGTCTTTATATATATAAACTAACCAATTTAAAAAAAAGATATGAAATACTTAATTTATATACTTCTTATTCTTTATTTCAAGCAAAGTCAATAATAAAATTGGGTCGTTAAGGAGCCGGTATACTTAGGATATTGATTCCATACATATAGTGATTCCATATAGTAGGTATAAATATACGCTTTAGTTTGTTTTTCATTTAAAAATAATATAATTTTAATGACAAATATTATTTAATAAAAGTGAAATATATGATACAAAGACTCTGCTTCCTTTTCCTTCTATTTGCAACTACCTTATATAGTCAAGAAATAGAAATACCTGATGATTTATTCCCTATCGAAGGTGCTTCGAAAATTTTGTATAGCTATGAGTTTGATGATGCACCCTATTTCCTCGAAAGACTGAACCAAGATACTTTTCTAATTATGACATTAGATGGTAATGACATTGAGTTACATAATTATAGCTTAAGTAAAGATACTACAGAATTAAAGTTGGAATTTGAGTATGATGATGATGAATCAATAGAGAATTATTTAATTAGGGGGAATGAGTTATTACTATTTACCACTTACGCAACAAAAGAAAGTATAATAGGTAAAGGGGCTACCGGTTTTCTTGATAAGTTAATTACAATTGATTTGGATAGTTATGAAATCAAAGATTGTAAATATGTGTTTTCTAGTTACAATTCAGAGGATTTTGAGTATACAAATTGGGATAATGACTGTGAGTTTTGCAGTGACACAGTAAATGAAGACTTATTCACAATAAATTATGAGAAATTAGAAATAATTCCAAATGAGTATAAAGAATTAAGGATAACATTCAACAAAGATAGTACTGTAAAAAATTACTTAGGTATTACTTACAGTGAAGGAGAAAGAGAAAGGTACATTTATTCATGGAATTTAAATCTTAAAACTTTTGAAAGCACTACAAGTCTGATTAAGTTTGAAGATGAAGGTGCTTGGCTGCATGTAAATTATGTCTATTTAGATGATGAAAACAACGTTTTTTTTCTTGGTGAGCAATATGAAAATAAAAAAAACAGCAGAGTAATTGTCGCTTCAAAAATAACGCCAGAAGGTGTGATAACCACTAATTATAAAGATATCTCTCATATTAAAAATAGAAATTGGATTACACATGGAACATTTGAACAGTTTAAAAATGAAGATAGCAAACTTTCATTATTTGGATATACTAAGCATGGCGACAATAATAAATGGTACGAAGATCCAAATGCATCTATTATCTTATTAGAGCTTAATCTTAAAACTTTAGATATTGATTATAAAGAGAAAACTATTTCAATTGTTGAAGGTAAAAAATTGAATAATAGTGATTACGACCTAAGGTTTAATTGTATTAATAAAGTTATAGAAACCAAAGATGGTTATACTCTACTTACAGAAACTTACGATACCAAGGGGTCTACTAAAAGTTACAATTATGAAAGTAATACGTTATTTAGTGCTGTTTTAGAAGATATAAATCTCATCTCATTGGATAAGGAATTAAATATTAGATGGAACAAGCACATAAACCGCGATTTTAGAGATATCCGATTAAATATGGGCCCCAAAAAAGGTATTTATAATGATAGGTTTAACACTAGTTCTTTATATTTAAAACCAGACGTTTATGAAAATGAAATTACATTCACTTATACAACTACTTTACCTGAAGATGAAATAATAAGAGTTAGCTTTGATGTAAATACTGGTGAAAAAATCTATCAGCAATCAATTTTCGAAAATGATGGAACAATGAGCTATTTTCCTTGGAATCATTACGAAATAAGAGACGAAGAATATGTTGGAATATTAAATAAAGCAGGCTATTATATAGTTAGGTACAAATTATTTAAATAGTATGGCTCTATAAATAATTAATTCTTATAATCCCGCCTATATAATCTGAGTAATTTATATTTTAGTAATTCAATAGTTAAATAAAAAAAAAGCTTCATCCTTTGGGGGAATGAAGCTTTTTTTATGAGCCGCCTATCGGATTCGAACCAATGACCTGCTGATTACAAATCAGCTGCTCTACCAACTGAGCTAAGGCGGCTTAAATTTAGAATGCAAAATTAAGACTTTTTATATATACAAACCAAATTATTTTTCACTTTTTTTAAACTTTTTTACAAATAATTTACTTCTTCTATAATTCTGCACCAGATATGACCTATAAGTATATGACATTCCTGGATTCTAGCAGTGACATTACTAGGAACCACTACAAAATCATCACAATCTGATTTTAATTTTCCGCCTTCGTTGCCTAATAAACCAATGGTCATTACACCTTTTTTCTTAGCTTCTTGTACAGCTCGAATTACATTTTCAGAATTTCCACTAGTACTTATAGCTATTAGTGCATCTCCTTTTTGACCAAATGCCTCTACTCCTCGAGCAAAGATATTATCAAAACCAATGTCATTTCCACCTGCTGTTAGTATAGAAGTATCAACTGTGAGCGCCATAGCAGGTATAGCAGGACGATTAACCTCACTACGTAGGCGAACTACCAACTCAGCAGCTATGTGTTGACTATCAGCCGCACTACCGCCATTCCCACAAAGCATTATTTTGTTTCCAGACTTTATTACTTCTGCTAACTTGATAGCTATATCGTGGATCTCATCTGAGCAATATTGCATTAGCTTTTGCTTTACTTCTATACTCTGAGTGATTTCTTCTGCTATGCTATTTTTTCTTTGCATCTTTGAGCCCACGGTTTATAATACCTATTAGTTGATCTCTACCTACTCTAGTCACGGAAGAGTATGGCAATACATCTATAACATGATTACACTGAGCAACTACTTCACGTATCTGCTCTTCTCTTTCTGTAATCGCTTTTTTAGAAAGTTTATCAGTTTTAGTAAGAACTATTACATAGTTTATCCCAGCGTTTTCTAAAATTTCTATGATTGCCAGATCCCTTTCCATAGGGTCGTGACGGCTATCTATTAACATAGCTACAAAAATTAAGTCTTGACTATTAGATAAGTACTCTAAGTTGAATGCTTCCCACTTGTCACGGTATTGCTTGCCTTTAGTGGCAAAACCAAACCCTGGCATATCTACTAGATACCAGCTTTCATCAACTAAGTAAAAGTTAATCTCTTGAGTCTTACCTGGTGTACTCGATGTACGAGCTAAGTTTTTACGAAATACAATACTATTAATTAGCGACGACTTTCCGACATTGGAACGTCCCGCGAAAGCTATTTCAGGTAAGCCGTCATTTTGGAATTGCTCCTTAGTGACGGCACCTATTCTAAACTCTGCTTGGAAATAGTTTTTCTTCACTATTTCGAAGCTCCTTTTGAAGGAGTGATAAACATTTCAACTTTTTTCAGTGGATTGTCTCTCTCATCACGAGGCATGTTTACAATTTTGTCAACTACATCCATACCATCAGATACTGCACCAAATACAGTATATTGATTATTCAAGCTAGGTACATCAGCTACACATATAAAGAATTGAGAAGTACCGCTATTCACATCATTACCTTTTCTAGCCATAGATAAAACACCTCTTACGTGCTTTACATCACTGAATTCGGCTGGAACAGTTTTTTGTCCTGGTGCACCCATTCCCCATGAACTTTTAGGACCTTCTTTTGAATTCGGATCGCCACCTTGTATAACGAAACCAGGAATTACTCTGTGGAAAGCAGTCCCATCATAAGCTCCAGTTTTAACTAAGTTATCGAAATTTTCTACCGTTTTAGGTGCCAAATCTGGCCATAAAGAGATACTAATTTGTCCAATAGATTCTCCCTCAACTTTTACGTCTATAACATAGTTCTTTGTTTTTTCTAATCTTGCGTCTTTTGCTGTTGTAGTCATAGTAAATGCTAACATAATTAGTGATAAAAATAGTGTAAATTTTTTCATTTTTTGCTCCTTATTTGTTTAAATGAAGAATAATAATACGATTGCCCCAAGTGCAATCCTGTAAAATATAAAAAGTTTTGTAGAGTTCTTTCTTAAAAAGTTTAATAAAAACGCGATTGACAAATAACCACTTATTCCAGCTACTGCTGTAGCCACTATTATAGTTACGTACATATCGCTTGTAAGATACTCTGTAGCTTTGAAAAATTCTAATAATCCGCTACCTAATATAGCAGGAATGCCTAATAAAAATGAAAATCTGGCGGCAGCTTCACGGTTTAGCCCCATAAACAATCCACTTGTTATAGTAGTACCCGAACGCGAAGCACCAGGAATAAGTGCAAAAACTTGTCCAATACCCATCGCTAATGTTTCTTTCCATCCCAGATTATCTAAGTTCTTTCTCTCTTTGTATAAAATCTCTGCAAACCATAGTAATAGCGAAAACACAATAAGTGAAGTTCCAATTACTATTGGCTCTTTGGTAAAGCTAGACCGGATTAAATCTTTAAGTGTAAGTCCAACTACAACTATCGGAATTGAACCGACAGCTATATACCATCCGAGTTTCGAGTTTTGCGATTGCTCTTTAAATGGTTTACGACTAGTAATATTTTCAGTAAAGAACGATGACAATATGTCTTTTATATCTTTTCGGAAATAAATGAAAACTGCTGCTAATGTACCTAGCTGCACAGTAGCGATAAATGAAGTCCATTGTTCAGGACTTTGATTTTTAATCACATCCATTAGTTGACCAGCTATAGTCATGTGGGCAGTACTACTAATCGGTATAAACTCAGATAATCCTTGTACAAGACCAATTATAATTGCTTCTAATATACTCATCTATTAATCAAGTAACTCCATTATCAGTTCAAATTTATCCCCCGACAATAACCCTTTGTCGAAAGCCATTAACGCAAGTGATTCACACATATTTTTATATATAACGGCGTTTATAGTTTGCCCTAATGATTCTATATGCTTTGCTATAGTATCTACCTCACCCCTTACAACTGGTCCAGTTATAGCAGGCATTTCGTCATCTAATTGTCTAATATTATTTTGCAAGGTAGTTTCTAATATCTGAGGTAGGAATTCCTTTGGGTCTATTCCAGAATCTTCTGCTATTTCTTTAGCTAAGTCTATTGAAAGAGCCATAAAGTTAGAAGCCGCAACAGCTGATATATGATAAAGAGCTTTTTTCTTAACTGATTCAGTAGAAAGTTTTATTGCTTTTCCATCTATTAGTTCTATAAAATTAGATATTACTTCGAATTCATTAGTTTCAGAATCTACTCCCCAAGCTATTCCATCTAGTATATTTACTTCATTAAAATAGAAAGTCTGAAATGGATGAGCAGAAGCAACTTTAGCACCATAGTCTTGCAAATCAATTAGACAATCCTTTGGCAATGTACCCGAAGTATGGAATACTAATTTACCATTCAGTTTTTCTTTATTGTTTACGATAAGTTGGTTTACTACCTTTTCAATATCATTATCTTTTACAGCTATAATTATGAGCTCGCTATCAAATTTTGCATTCTCCCAATCCAATATTTTTAATGGAATTAGTCCATTTTCTAATGCATAATCTTTACTTTTATCAGAATGATATACCAACTCATAATCAGCAACTAATTCTAGCTTCTTAGCTAGTGTTACTCCTACATTGCCAGCACCTATGATTGTAATTTTCATCATAGCTTTTCTATCTCGAAGCCTTCTGCAGTATCTTTTATCACGAAACCACGGTTGTTAATCTCTATTCTTAGCATATCAGCCAAGTCGAAGTTCTTAGCTTTCTTAGCTTCTATTCTTTTATTAGCTAACATAATTACTTCTTCAGGAATATCTTCATCTGGCATTTCAAAGGTTAAAATTCCAAATATCTCATTAAACTCTTTTAAGAATTCTAACATTTCCTCACGGCTATTTTTACCTAGCACAACTGCCGAATTCTTATTGATGAATGTAAATAGCTCGCCCAATGCTTTAGGAGTATGTAAATCGTTTTTAAGATGTTCAAAGAATTTTTCACTAAATAGTGTCACATCTGCGTAGTCATGTCCCATATTATTACTAATAAGGTCATATACATATCTCTGTAAACGTTTGCGAGATTTACTCGCCGCTTCTACATCGGCAAAAGTGAAATTATATTTCGAGCGATAGTGAGCTGAAAGCATTGCAAACCGTATATCAATTGGATCCAACCCTTTGTCCATAAGATCACGAAGAGTATAGAAATTACCTGAAGACTTACTCATCTTCTGCCCTTCTACCTGCAGAAATTCATTGTGGAACCAGTAATTTGTTGGCTCTATTCCGTAACCAGCTTTCGATTGAGCTATCTCATCTTCGTGGTGAGGGAATTGTAGATCAATACCACCAGTATGTATATCGAATGGTAAATCCAGAATCTCTTTTTCCATAACCGAACATTCCAAATGCCAGCCAGGACGTCCTACTAATAGCTTACCTTCGAATTCGAATTCCCAACTTGGCTCTCCCTCTTTCTTGGCCTTCCACAGGACAAAATCGCTCACTTGTTCACGTTCATATTCATCTGAATCTATACGTTCTCCTGTACGGAAATTCTCGAAATCAAGATTCTTAAGCTTACCATATTTATCAGCATCCTTCCATTTACCTACATTGAAGTAAACTGAACCGTCTGACTCATAAGCGAATCCATTTTCCGCAATTAGTACTATCAGCTTTTTCATTCCATCTATATAATCAGTAGCACGAGGGAAGTCATGAAAATGACCTATAGAAAAACCTAGTAGTCGAATATCTTTTTGGAATTCATCTTTGTAATAACTAGTAAATTGCTTCAAATTAGAGATTATATCGTCACTCTTGTTTCCCATCTCTGATTTCCAAGCACTTTCATCATTTACATTCTTTATTGTCTTGTCATCAATGTCAGTTATATTCATCACCCAAGTTACTTTATAGCCATCTACAACTGTTAGTGTTCGCTGTAATAAATCTGCACACAAAAATGCACGCAAATTTCCAATATGAGCATAGTTATAGACTGTTGGGCCACAGCTATATATCTTAGCTTCGCCACGTTTTATAGGTTTAAAAGTTTCTATTTCTCTCGAAAGGGTATTATAAAGTTTGATAGACATTTATTTTTCTTAGTTAGGTGAAATTTCACAATCACAAATATAATTATTTTTATCGTGAAAGGGTAAATCTGCTATAATACTATATAACAAAAATGCCACTCTGTGAAAAAGAGTGGCATTGGATTATTAACAAGTTTGAATTAACTTATTGAATGACAAACCTAATTGTTTGAATATCATCACCTACCTTGATTATAGCAAAGTAAGTACCTTTTGCTGCCTTCGTATTCGCATTGTCTCTACCATTCCATACTATCACATTCTTACCAATAGTTGAGTACTCATCAAACGCTATTTGTTCGATACCTTTCATATCAACTATACTAACCTTATATTTCTGAGCTTCATCAAAATTCAATTCTAATGAGATGCTACCTTCACTCGGGTTAGGATATGATTTGGCACTAGTAATAATAGGTATTCCGTTCCAAACAGAAGACTGTATTGCTTTAGCCGTTAGTGGAATTTCTAGAGTATTACCATCGTCAGTTGATATAGTAAGAACTTCGTCATAGTCTTTCTCTTCTGTAGGTAAGAACGTAACAACAATCTCTCTTTTAGTATTTGGCTCTATGATTGGGGCATTCAGAACAGAGAAATTGAAATCACTCGAACTAACCATTATCTCTGTAATCGTAATATTCTTAGTAGTAGGATTTTCTATTTCGAATTTCATCTCAACTTCCTCGTTAATTACTACACTTCCGAATGACAGAGAGCTAACAGTACTAGTTATAGTTCCATTATCGATTCCATTTCCTCGAAGTTCTATGGTTACATTATTTACAGAATTGCTTACTATATTAAGCATTGCTTGATTCAATCCTACTTTAGATGGCGCGAAATCTAGACTTAAATCAACTATTGCTTCAGGCGCTAAAGTTATTGGTAAACTAGGAAAGGTTATAATAAATGCACTAGATTCTGACCCAGTAATATCCAATGCTGTTATAACAAGGTCTTCGTCCCCACTATTAGTAATTGATATTTCAGATATTTCTGATTTCACTTCTCCTATCGCAACATCACCACAATCAAGTACATCAATATTTGTAGTTATCGATGGTCCACCATTGTTTTCTAAAACTTTGATTTCTGCTTCACTTGAATTAGCAGCTAATTCACAAGCATTTTTTACCTCAACAGAGTATTTACCAGCATCCGCAATAGTTACTTTTTCAATAGTTAATGTAGCAGAAGTTTCAT
>JAUHXN010000295.1 GCA_030426865.1 bacterium
AACTTAAGCTTTGAAGAGAAAATATTAGGTAATACAACTTATGATATATCAGAAGATAAATTTGGATATGGATTGACCTTCGGGTGGGATATTCGCCCCAATCGAATCCAATCATGGTTACTCAGAACAAACCTGAGATGGTTCCCAAGTATGGAAGTTGATATCAAAAATAATAGTACTGTCTCATTTAATAATCTCGAATTCAACTTTATACAACTGATTATCTATCCTGATAGGATGTTCTAATTGAAGAGCTTAGTTGATACTATTTCCTAGTCAGTTTATATCTCATGTGTGTAGTCAGATTTGACTCTATTACTTCTACTATTTGAATATCATATATATCATTATCAATACCTTCAAACAGTCGAATCCCCCTTCCTAGAAAGACAGGGGAAACGTGAATTAAAAATTCGTCTATTAGTCCTTCATTTAGAAATTGCTGTATAGTATTAGCACCACCTTGTATTCTTATGTCCTTCCCATTTGCTGATTTCTTTGCTTTTTCCATTGCACTATGAATGCCGTCGTTGATGAAATAGAAAGTTGTGGATCCTTTTTGAACCCAAGGTTCTCGTTTCTCATGAGTCAGTACATAAACATCTGCTTCGTATAAATCTTCAGCCCAAACGACTTCTCCTTCTTCGAACATTCTTTTTCCCATAATGTATGCACCAGTTCTTTCGAAAACGTCATCTATTAATTTACTGTCTGTACCGTTTTCTTCACCGCCTTCCATTTTGATGTGTTTCCAGAATGCTTTTTGCTTGAACATCCAGTTGTGTATTTTGGGAGAAACCCCGCCCATTGGGTTGCTTGGACTTCTATTTTCGCCTGCGAAATAGCCGTCAAGTGATATTGCACTATCAAAGATAATCTTGCTCATAATTTCCTGATAATTTGTTGATTATATATTCGATTAATTTCAAATATAATCAATATGTTTTTGCCTTTTGGAGATAGATGTAAATTTGATAGTTTGGATTAATTAAAAATATAAAAGTCACTCTTCTATTTTTAAGGGTTGTAGATTACACCTCCCTAAATCCCTCCTCAAGGAGGGACTTGAAAATATAATATACAAGCCGAAGGTGGAATTGAAAAGTTATATACCAGCTGAAGGTGGACTTGAAAAGTTATATCCCCCCTTGAGGGGGGACTAAGGGGGGTGTTAAAGTAAACATTGAAACTCTAAAAATGAAAAGAAAAATAGTACCATATAATCCAAAACTGAAAGAATTAGCTAGAAAGCTTAGAAATGAAAGCACCAAATCTGAAGTAACATTATGGCTACAAATAAAAGGTAAAGCACTTAGTAAATATGCTTTTCTAAGACAAAAACCATTAGGTAATTATATAGTTGATTTCTATTGCTATGAATTAAATCTCGTAATCGAATTAGATGGTTTGACGCATGGATGGGAAAAAACAACCCAAAAAGATTTTGAAAAAGAGTTGTTTTTGAATGGGATTGGACTTAATGTTTTGAGATTCTCAGATGAGGCTGTGTTAAGTAATATGGAGTTTGTGATAGAGTATATATTGAAATATATAGAATGCTATGAGCTAAACAATTTTACATATTTTTGTCAAAATGATTTAATTGATAATCCTTTGAATAGTTTAACTAGATTAAATGCTGAAAACAGAAATATTCCATTCTATTGGGATAATTCCCGATGAACACCCCCCTAAATCCCCCCTGAAGGGGGGACTTAAAAAATAGAACATCCCTCGTGAGGGGGGCGACTTGAAAAGTGGGGAACTTTAAATTTTCCAATAGAAAGAACCTATACTCATTATAAGGGGGCTTGAGAATATGATATAACAGTTGAAGAGAGGGATTGAAAAAGTAATATCCCCCCTTGAGGGGGGACTAATGGGGGTGTTAAAGTTCTAATAACCCACAAAAAACCCCACACTAACGTGTAGGGTTCATAGTATAAATCTTATTTTAAGCTTAGATTATAGCACTGAGCTTAGGTCGCCGTTAGTGTTGCGAACGCCTTCAGCACTTTCTGCTAGTTTAGCTTTCTCTGCATCTGATAGAGAAATCTCTACGATTTTCTCGATACCATTCTTACCAAGTACGCATGGTACTCCAATACAAATATCGCTTAGTCCGTATTCGCCATCTAGCATAGCAGAGCAAGGGAACATTTTCTGAGCATCTTGAGCTATAGCTCTAACTAGTTCAGATACTGCTGCACCTGGTGCATACCAAGCGCTTGTGCCTAATAACTTAGTCAATGTAGCACCACCAACTTTAGTGTCTTCTACTACCTGAGCCATTCTATCAGCTGATAGGAACTCAGATACTGGAACGCTATTTCTGACTGCTTTTTCGATAAGTGGAACCATACCAGTGTCGCTATGACCACCGATTACCATACCTTCTACGTCAGATGCTGGGCAATCTAATGCTTCGCTTAATCTGTATTTGAATCTAGCACTATCAAGAGCACCACCCATACCGATGATTCTATTCTTCGGTAATCCAGTCGCTTTGTGTACTAAGTAAGTCATAGTATCCATAGGATTACTAACTACTATGATAATAACATTCGGAGATTCTTTGATTAGGTTTTCGCTCACAGATTTAACTATACCAGCGTTGATGCCGATAAGTTCTTCTCTAGTCATACCCGGCTTACGTGGGATACCGCTTGTGATAACAGCTACATCGCTGCCTGCTGTTTTCGAATAATCGTTAGTGCTACCAGTTATCTTAGTATCAAATCCGTTTAAAGATGCTGTTTGCATCAAATCCATTGCCTTACCTTCTGCAAAGCCTTCTTTGATATCTACTAATACTACTTCCGAAGCGAAATTTTTGATTGCTATGTACTCAGCGCAACTTGCACCTACAGCACCTGCTCCTACTACTGTTACTTTCATTTAAAACTCCAATCTTTTTAGGGGATAATTAATTGTTTTATATTTTTACTTTCAAAAAAAAGCGGCTATTACACCGCTTTTCAATATTCTTTCTTATTCGATTAACCGTTTACTAATTCTTTGAATTTAGAAGTTGGTAATGATTTTGGTCTTGTGATAGGTAATCCATAAGCTCTAGAAATTACAGCTTGTGAGCAAATACCAATAGCACGAGAAACAGAGAACAATACTGTATAGTATTCGAATTCTTTCAGACCAAAGTGGTACAGTAATGAGCCAGAACCAGCGTCAACGTTTGGCCATGGGTTACTGATCTTTTCTACTTGGTCTAATACTTTTGGTACTACTTTGAATACTCTGTCTACTGTTTGGAATACTGGATCGTCTGAGCAATTCTCAACACCAAATGCGTGGAATGCTGTGAAACGTGGATCAGTTACTCTTAGTACTGCGTGACCGTATCCCGGTATTACTTTACCAGCGTCAAGCGTTTCCCAAGTGTATTTTTCGATTTGTTCTTCAGTTGGAGCACCATCGAATTTCTCCATAGTCTCTAACACCCACTTTAGACATTCTTGGTTAGCTAATCCGTGTAGTGGGCCAGCCAATCCGTTCAGTCCTGCAGTTAGTGAGTAATACATATCAGAAAGAGCAGAGTTTACAGTAGCCGCAGAGAATGCAGATACGTTACCACCTTCGTGGTCAGAGTGCAATGTTAAGTATAATCTCATCAAGTTAGCGAAGTTTCCATTCT